>USBV01000013.1 GCA_900553055.1 uncultured Phascolarctobacterium sp. | reverse complement strand
GCCGGACTTCGCCGCCGGCACCACCGTGAAGAACACGCTGCGCACATGGCCTGCGCCCAGTGCTAGCGCACCTTCATAATAACTATCGGGCACAGCTCTTAAGGCTGCCTCGGCTACGCTAATCAGTGTCGGCAAAATCATCATGCCCAGCAGCAAGGAGGCCGTCAGCATGCTGCTGCCGGTGCCACCAAAATTATCCCTAATAAAGGGCACCATCACAACTAAGCCAAAGAAGCCATAAATTACAGAGGGAATACCTGCCAGCAGCTCCACTGCCGGCTTTAAATATTTATAAATGCTAGCTGGGCAAAAACGCGCCATAAAAACAGCGGTTAAAATGCCAATGGGCACGCCGGTGATGCAAGCGCCCAAGGTAACGTATAAGCTACCCATGATCATGGGTAAAATGCCGTAGATATCATTATTGGGGCGCCATTTTTGGCCTAAAAGGAAATCGCTCACACCGATTTTGCCAATCGTGGGGAGGCCGTTGGCAAACAAAAAGCAGCAAATCATGGCGACCAACGCAATGGAAGCACAGGCCGCAGCCAAAAACACCAGCTGCATTATTTTTTCTTTATTCTTATTCATAACAAAAATCCTTATTTCCATGGCACGCAGGCTATGCTCACATATCCTGCCGTCTTCACAAACTAGATATAAATAAAGGGGCGAATACTCGCCCCTATTTGACGTGGAGTGCAGTTGCTACCCCCGTTGTTTTGTTCACTATTATTTAGCCAGTTTGTCCCAAGTGGTTACTTTACCCATGAAGATATCAGCAACCTGAGCTTTGGTCAGATTATCAACCTTGCTGCCCTTGTTAACGATTACAGCAATACCATCGGTAGCGATAACGGTAGCTTTAACGCCAGCGTCAATTTCGCTCTTCTTCAAAGCTCTGGAAGCCATGCCGATATTGCAGATACCGCTGATAGCAGCTTTAACACCGGTGGTGGAGTCGCTTTGTTGTACTTCGATGTTAACATCAGGGTTCAGCTTTTTGTAAGCTTCCTTCAGTTTTTCCATAGCCGGAGTTACGGAAGAAGAACCAGCAACTACGATTTTACCGGATTTTTTATTTGCAGTGTAATTAGCAGCTTTATCATTGCCAATGTAGCCAGCTTTAGCAACAACCTCTTGGCCTTGCTTGGACAGGATGAAGTCGATAAAGTCCTTGGTGATGGCATTGGGCTCGCCCTTGGTTACAATGTTGAAGGGACGGGAGATTTTGTAAGCTCCGCTCTTTACATTAGCTGCGGTAGCTTCAGCTCCGTCAATCTTCAGGCCCTTAACGGTGTCGTTTAAGGAGCCCAGGGAGATGTAACCAATGGCGTCCTTGTTGCCTGCCACAGTGGTCATCATGACAGCAGTGCTGTTAGTAATGGATGCGCTTTCGGTGGTCATATCAACCTTTTTGCCATCCTTCTTTTGTTCGATGCCAAAAAGCTCAATGAAGGCGCCGCGGGTGCCGCTGCCGTCCTCACGGGATACAACTACAATTTTGTTACCTGCTGCCTTCTTGTCATCCGCTTTTTTATCAGAGCCGCAGCCCAGTGCGCCCAAAGCTACGATAGCAGCCAAACCTAAACATGCTAACTTATTTACTTTCATTTCTTATTTTCCTCCTTCAACCATCTTTGTGGTTTCTGAGGATAGTATAACAAGCGAATGTTAAGGAAATATTAGGGCTGTGTAAAAGGTAGGTAAAATAAAAACCTCGTAAGCCTAAATGTGTTAAGCACAAATAAGCCTACGAGGTTTTTCACGTCAGAGATTCTATTCACTCAATTCATACAGTCTTTTATAAATACCATTCATGGCCAATAGCTCCTGGTGGGTGCCTATTTCAGCAATTCGCCCTTGGTCCAGCACTACTATTTTATCAGCATTAGCAATAGTGGACAGTCTGTGGGCAATAATAAGCGTCGTTCTGTTTACTGCTAAATCATCCAAGGATTTTTGGATTTGTTTTTCCGTTTTCGTATCCAAAGCAGAGGTAGCTTCATCCAAAACCAAAACTGCCGGATTCTTTAAAAACGCACGTGCAATAGCGAGACGTTGCTTTTGTCCACCACTCAGCTTCACTCCCCGCTCGCCCACCTTGGTAGCATATCCATTGGGCAAGGTCTGAATAAAGCTATCTGCGGCCGCTTGCTGCGCAGCCAGCTCAATTTGCTCCTGCGTCGCATCCATCCGGCCATAGGCAATATTAAAGCTCACAGAATCCGAAAACAAAAACACATCCTGCTGCACCAGCCCAATATTTGTGCGTAAAAAGCTTTGGCTATAGGCCTTAATATCCTTACCATCCAAAAGAATGCGGCCACTGTTAAGCTCATATAAGCGCAATAATAAGCTGGCCAAGGTAGTTTTGCCAGCACCCGTTGCTCCCACAAAAGCCACCTTTTGCCCAGGCTTAATATCCAAGGAAAAATCCTTTAAAATAGGTCTTTCGTCTAAATAGCCAAAATTAACCTTTTCAAAGGTAATTCTACCTTCGATTTTGCCAGCCGCAATTGCGTTAGGAGCGTCCTCGATTTCCACCGGTGTTGCCAGCATTTCCTGAAAGCGTTGAAACCCGGCCATACCACGCTGATACATTTCAGTAAACACCATTAAGCGCAATACTGGCTTCATAAATAGATTTACATAAAGAAAAAAAGCTACAAAATCGCTATAGCCTAACTGCTGTTTACTAATTAAATAGCCACCGCACACTAGCACCGTCAAATTAGTAAAATTGGTAAAGAAATTGACCATGCCCGAAAAATAAGACAAAATGCCAAAGGAGCTTTGGCGCACCTGCATCAGCTCCTTGCTTTTGGCCATAAAGCGGGACAGCTCTAAAGCTTCGTTAGCAAAGGCCTTAGTTAAGCGAATTCCACTTAAAGCCTCCTCAGCCTGAGCCGATAGCTCCCCTGCCTTTTCCCGACTACGCCGAAAGCAAGCCTTCATCTTTTTATTGATCACAATAGTATGCCATGCCTTTAAAATCAGCAAAGCGCTGATTAAGCTACCCAAAACAGGATTCATATAAAGCATCATAGCAATAGTACCCAGCATGGATATGCCACACACAAAAACATCGTTGGGACCGCGAAAGGTGAGCTCGCTAACCTCAACAATATCGCTCGTTATCCTGCTCAACAGCTGTCCGGTGCGTGTGTTATCAAAAAAGCGAAACGATAAAGACTCAATATGCTTAAATAAATCTCGACGCATATCGTTTTCGATGCCCATGCTCATGATATGTCCATAATAGTTGATGGCGAACAATAAGCCAAAATTGAGCACATACAAGCCCAAAAGCAGCCCTGCTCCCTGTAGTAACACATCTAATTTACCTTGCGGAATGGCTTCATCCAGCATTTGGCGTACCAAAATTGGGAACAACAAATCCAAGATTGCCGCCAAGCAGGAGCCCAGCATGACGCCTATTAGTATCCATTTATAGGGCTTGTAATAATGTAGATATTTTGCTAATTTCTCCATAATTTACTCCCCCCTTCGCTGCCAAATATGCAGCCTATAGGCCCCGATAATTTTACCCTTGGGTGTTACGGCAGGCGCTTCCACACCAGCCACCTGCTTACCATCATCACTAATGGCAATGGCTTGGCAGGGACCCTCTGTCGGGAAAAAGTCCACCTGCTTGCCTGTTTCTAAATCCACCACTAAGCCGCCATGGGCCTTATAATTATGGGTACGCACATTTCTACCAACGGCGCAGGCCACATATTTATCAGCAAAGCCCAGCTCCTCCATAGTACCCTCGGCCCTAAACTGATAACGATACTTGCCTTGGATATCAAAAACAAAAACACTATTGCAGCTAGGATGCTCCACAGGCGTGGGCAGCTGCCAGTTTTCACGGTTATAGGTGTTGATAGTGCTAAAGATTACACCATAATCTGTGACATAGCCATCGCGACCACTGGCATTAATCCAAGCCTCGTCCACCTGTGTTGGCTTGGAAACAAAGCGCTCCCAAAGGATTTTCCCCTTGCCGTCAAAAAGAAAGCCCCGGCCATCACTGCAGACTGCAGCTAAATATTTGCCATCCCTACTAAAATTAGGACTACCGCGCATCACTGTATTTTCAAAGGGAGGAACGGGCGGCACAAAGGTAGAGCCTATAGAAAGACCGCTTTTTTTATCAATGAAATAGAGCGTATCCTTGTAATGCATATCACTACGATAATCATAGGCTGAGGTCGATATTACTACCCTACCATTTGCATCATTTACATCACACCAATTAATCCAGCTATCCATAGCCTCCTGCTGCGGAAACTGCCACAGAATTTTGCCATTTTTAGCTACCGCCAGCATGCGGGCATTATAAGCGCGCACGCCATCCTTCGTCATTAAAAAACGATAGCTATTGGCGTAAATATTATCCTTCTTATCCACCACAATATGCACAACCGATGGATAGGAGCGCTGGCTGGGGTCGCTACCGATATACGCTGAGCTTTTATGCTGCCACAGGATGTCACCAGTATGCGAGCTGATGGCATAAAGCTTGCCCTCCGGACTTTGCTCGCCCACAAAAGCTACATCACCCGCATTGCTCATGCACAGGGAGACCAGCTTGCCAATGCCCAAGGTACGCTTCCACAGCTGTTTGCCTTTGCTATCAAAAAGAAAAATTTCGCCTCGCTCCGTGCCCACAATCCAGCCCTGCTCAGACTTAGCATAGCGCACCACAGCCTTTGTAAAGCCCATCCGGTCGTAATTTTGAGTTGGTATATCGCCCAAATGAATGCTGATACCCTTATCACCGGTGCCAGCTGCAAATTCCTGCCACGGGGTGCGACTGCCTGTGAGCCAATATAAAGCCACCCAAGAGATGACTAAAATAATCAGCGCCAGATATCCTTTTAGCTTACTCATAGATACAGAACCGTCCAATCATAAATAATGCGAAACACGCCAAAATACCAGCCATGCTCACTTAATAAATAGATGATTTTGCTTGCCACAACAGCTAGGGTAAATACCAAAAAGCACAAGCAGCACAGCCTTTCCCTAAGCAGCCACTCCTCCTGCATTTTCCCGGCACTAGCTAAGAAAAAGCCGCGACTGACAACGGATAAGGCCAAGGTTTGCGCTCTTCTTAAGCAGCGAGCCAAAAGGGGCTTGCAAATATAAGGCAAATGCTGCAATACCGCTTTTCGTCCACGTTGACTATCGCTGCGCAGCTGCAAAGCCGTGATAACCTCGCCTGTTTCCGCTGCCATCACAGGCAAAAAGCGAATGGCAGTAACCAGCATAAAGGCTAACTGGGGCGAAAGCTTCCATGCCAGCAAAGCCTTGAGCAGCTGGCGTGGGTCGCTAGTCCAGCACACTAAAAGTCCCAAAGCCAGCATGCTCGTAGAGCGCAAGCCCTGCACAGCGCCATATAATATGCCCTCGCGATAGATATATAGTCCACCGGTAAGCGCGCCCAAGGTGCCGTTTTCCGGACTAATAATAGTAACTAAAGGCGTTCTTGGCGTTTGCGCAAAAAATAGTGCTTGGCTAAACATGGAGCCCCACAGCCCCAATAGCAATAAAACTGCCAAGGCCTTCCATTTATAAATAGATGTCCCAGCCGCCACATGCAGCAGCAGCGTTACCGTAAAAAGCAAAAAGAGCGTGCGCGGATTATCCACCGTTATGGTTAAGATAGCAAACAAAAACAGCATAATCAGCTTCGTGCGACCGTTGAGCCTTTGCGCCCAGCCCTGCGCATCGCTTCCTTCCCAAAGCTGTCTAACGGACATATTGCTGCACCTCCTTCACAGTGGTACAGGGCGGCAGCTTTAACGCCGCGCTAATTTCTAAAAGGCTAGAAGGCGTAAGCCCGCCCTCCTCTAGCAAAGCTTTATCGCTCAAAACTACATTCGCTGGCGCATTCGCAATGATTTCACCCTGCCGCAGCACGATAATTCTATCCGTAACCTCTGCCGCCAATTCCACATCATGAGTACAAATAAACACCGTTCCCCCTTGGGCCTTGTAGTCAAGCAACAGCTGCTTGATTTCCTGCAAGGATTGCTCATCCTGCCCCGTAGTGGGCTCATCTAAAAGCAAAAGCTCTGGCTTTTTGGCCAGCATAGCCCCTAGCACAACGCGTAGCCGTTGCCCCTTGCTCAAAGCCAAGGGAAAATCATTGGCATAATTCCTTAAATGCAGCTTGCATAATAATTGCTGCACCTCAGCCTCGGTAATGGCTTTATTCTTCCAGCTTAGCTCCTCCCGCACACTATCAGCCAATAGCATTAAATCGGGCTCCTGTCGCAAATAACCAATACGCCCCAATGCGTTTTGGATTAGCGTGTTATCCAAAAGGATTTTTCCCTGCTGCACCTCGCTCAAGCCTCCCAAAAGGTTCATCAAGGTGCTTTTGCCTGCCCCATTAAAGCCCATCAGGCCCACTATTTCGCCCTGCAAGAGCTCAAAGGACAAATTTTTAAGTGTTGCCGCATTGCTGCCAGGATAGGTAAAGCTGATGCCTTGGGCACTAAGGACTGCCTTCTGCGAGCATTTTTCATGCGCATCGCTCGTAGCTGTGCTCACCAGCTGATGCTGCTGGCGAATCATGGACACGATTTTATCGGGCTCCACCGTCAGTTGCTTCAAGCATAGGGCCCGACAAAGCTTAACATTTTGCGGCTCGCGCACACCCACATCCTGTCGCCCACTCAAAGCATACCACGCCTCTTTCATGGAGCCATCATAAATAAGCTCCCCCTCATCCATCACGGCTAAGCGTGAAAAATAGGTATAGAGCTCGTTAACGCGATGCTCAATCATTAGGATTGCAATTCTTTCTTCTTTATTCAGACGCAGCAGAAGCTGCAAAAAGCTTTGCACACCCTGCGGATTCATTTGGCTTACGGGCTCGTCTAAAATCAGTAGCTTGGGCTTAGTAATCAAAATCGAAGCTAGGGCCAGGCGCTGGCGCTGACCGCCGCTTAGCTTGTGAATACTGTAGCTTTCGTAGCCCGCCAAACCCACCAAGGCCAAGGTTTCGCTAACCTGGCGAGCTATGAGCTCCGGTGCGAGGCCTTGGTTTTCCAAAGCGAAGCCCACCTCGTCAGCCACAGTCATTGCAAAAAGCTGGTCATCCGGCGATTGGTAAACTGTGCCCACCAGCTGCCCTATTTTTTCTGGTGGCCAGCTAGTGATATCTTCGTTTTGCAAAAAAATTTTACCTTTAACCTCGCCACCACCATCAGCGCCCAACAGTCCGCTAATAGCCTTAATCAAGGTAGATTTACCGCAGCCGCTGCGCCCTGCCAAAAGCAGCATCTCACCTGGCTTGAGCTGCAAATTGATATTTTTTAGGGTAAAGCTTTTTCTAGATTGATAGCGATAGCAAAAGCCTTCTATTTTTAGCATAGCCTATTCCCCCATTACCTGCTGTAGCTTGCTACCTGTTTTAAAGCCCAGCCAGGCGCCGATGCTGCTATAAAGCAAGCCATTAATCAGCATATAAAGTGCCATATACCAATCGGCGTAATACAAGCGATAGAAAAACATCATCTGCTCTAGGTTAATAAAGGTTACAGCTGCATCCGCCAGTCCCAAGAGCACTGCCACAAACAGCATATAGCGCTTATTTAGCTGCTGCACCTTATAAAAACCACTAAGATAAAGAATCGATTCTAACACTACTACACTAACGCAGGTGCTTAAAGCTCCTAAAGGCGTAAAATGACCAAACATCAAGCCGCTGAGCATATATTTTACAAAAAACATTAAAGCTAAAACGCCCGGTGCTCTAAACAACGTTAACAACGATACTATCAATAGATACTGCAGCACACCGCTTAAAATGCCCGTCACTAAGCCACTAAAGGGCCCTAAAAACACATGCAGTAAATCGCCAAGCAGCGTCGTTGGTAGCGTAATGCCACCAAAGGCTAGTGCGGCAAACAAGGCCACAGTGATAGCACCACGAGCGCCTATTTTTTTGATGCAGCGAGGCAAACGATAGCTAAAAGCGGCAGCTACTAGGGTACAAAGAAAGGAAAAGCCCACCGCCACAAGGCCAATATTATGCTTTTTGGCAATAGCTATAGGTACTTCTTGAATCTTTTCTTGGCCGTTACCGCTAACGGTGATGCGCAGGCTGTAATCACCCTCTAAAACAGTGAAATAGTCCACATAAAGTGGCAAAATAAAGGTTTGATTCTTTTTGCCGTCCAAGGAAATCATGGCCGTGGTTTCGTTTGCGCCAGTTGCGTCGCCACCCCAGCCGTGCCCTTCTTCATCCACCACCTTGCCTGCAGTCATAAGCCCCGGCACATGCTTGCCCGTATGCTTATCCACAAGCTCTGCTTTAAATTTTAAGACTCGCACATCCTTTTGGGGATTACGCATCTCCAGCATCACAAATGTAGCAGGATGATTAAACACAGCACCCCAATTAGTGGCACCATCCCCTGTCATGCGATTACGAAAGCCCTCCAATGTTGTATCCCGTACATAAATCACGTTGGCTGCCGCTCTGTCATCCTTGTTACCATTGGCATCCACGGGCAAATTAACGCTTTGAATATACCAATTATACTGGCTTTTATCGATATTCGCCTTAGATGCTCCTTGAGCTAAAACTGGCTTCTCATTTGGCACATAGCTAAAGCTTATTTCCCGCTGTAACTGCCAAGTGTCGCTATTAGCTTCTACCAAAATTTTGTATTGCCCGGCCTTTAACTCTTCAACAGGCTTAATATATAACAAATCAAAGCTTTGCCCGTAATTACCGGGCAATTGCCATGTGGTCACAGCCTGCTGCCCATGCTTATCAACTAGCTGCCAACCATGGTTAGCCAAAGCCTCAAAGCCCTGTGGCAAGGTAACCTTTATCTGCGCCTGTTGCAGCTCAGGCACATCATAGCTAGTTAAATTGATATAGAGGGGCATAGTACTGCCCCCCTCAACCTGATGAATATTATTTTGTTCCAAGCTATAGGGATATATAGCCTGCAGAGTAGCACCGGCGCTGGCGGTTGTACACCAGCAGAGCAGCATAAGTGTTATAAAAACTTTAGATAGCATGATTGATACCATGTGCTTTCATTTTTGTAAAAATAATATTCATTGCTTCGACTCAGTGCTAAGCATACATGCTGTTACCGGCAAACCAAGCTGTTGGCAAATCTCTGACCATTTCACTTGACGAGTTTTCATAGCCAGCAGCTCTTCTACGCTTTTATCGCAGTTTTTCGAGAGCGCAATGGCTCGCTTAACGCTGTGGCCGCCATAACCCAGCTTCATATATTTCATGCTCAGCTTTTTATCCAAGCCAAACAAGCGCTCCATGCGCTCCGCCTTATATTCCATTTCGCGCTTGGCAAATTTTTCTGGCGTCAGGCCTAGCAAATGCTTTACTCTAATCCAGCCGTATTTTTCGCGCAGCTGGGCTACCTCCTGCAAGGGCTTTTTGGCAGCGTAGGCATGCAGGCAAATGCTTTTCAGCTCCATATAGCTCAGGCCCTTGTCCAAATATTGCCCTAATTCTTTTTTATCATATTGAAAATTATTATACAGATTGCTCAACGCTTTATCCCTATCCATGGGCTTGCGCGCCGCACTGGCCGTGCCGCCGCCCACCACAAACATGCAGCCCAAAACGAGCAGCAAAATCACAGAAAGCTTTTTCATAATGCACCTCCGAAGGAAGACGTTTATTATTTATTAACCTTGTCTTATTCTTATAAATATTAACTTTATATAGTCAACACTAAAGCAGTATTCATTTATATGCATGCCCTCAGGCAGATTTTTCAAATTAAGAGCAGAGCGGCACACTAGGCACCGCCCTGTAAAAAGGATGTAGGAAGAATGATGGATTGTTGTTTAGTTAATTAGAAGCTATATTCATAGCCAACCATAAAGTTACGACCTACAGAGAGATAGCCTAATCTATCTTCCAGGGGAGCAGTATCAGTAGTCAAATCGTCTCTATCAAAGATGTTATTTACATGGAAGAAGAATTTATGACCTTTTTCCGGAGCATAGGTTGCATGAAAATCAGTGTAAAGAGCCGGCTTTACCTTAATTCCAGCATGATCATCAACATCGTTGTCTAAGCGTTTTCCCAAATAGTTAGCCATTAAAGAGCTTCCAAATTTATCTTTTTGATAGTTAACACTGGCATTAAGTTGCAATCTGTTTCCGTATTTTTCAAATACACCTTTATCAGACTTCATTTTGGGATTGCTGATTGCAACACCATAAGAGCTGGACAAATAATCCGTATGCTGTACATCACAGGTTAATTCAACACCATAGCTTTTGCTGTCTGCATTGAAATAACGTAAATCTCCTGCAGAAGCAGACCCAGTTGAGCTGATCGAATCCTTAATTTCATATTTATACAAGGCCAAACGCCATGCAGCATTACCAGAATTCAATTTGTAGCCAACCTCGTAATGAGTACCTTGTTCTGGTTTTAATTCTTCAGCTGGCATAATAACGCTGCTTCCATAGATTCTAGTAAGCTCTGGTAAACGGAAGGATTTACCAACCTTGGCGTAAACAGAACTATCATCATTTAACTTCTTAATATATTGCACTTCGGGAGTAAACTTTCTCATATTGTCTTGAGAAACTGTTTTGTCAGTATATTCTCCAGAACAATTTTGAGCAAATGTTTCACGCATATTTATTGCCAAATTATCTGTATCGCTCATAGCCCAATCATAGGAAGCATAAACTGAATAAGTGTCACGGGAATAGTTGGCATTTTTACCAGCACCGGCATTGGTACCGATTATATCCATATCTTCTTTCTTATAAGCTGCACCAATCAAGAGCTTGTTATTACCCATTTCAAAAGACTTTTGTACGTCCAAATTGGTGTTATGGCCTTTGCGCCAGCTATATAATCCGGTAGAATCTATTTTTCCATTACTCTTCCAAACAGATTGATAATATTCCTTTTCCTGAGTACCGTATGATACGTTTGCTTTTAAGCCATTCTTATCATCAAACTTTAGTATAAAACTATTATCAGTATCTTTGTAATCATTACGCTGAATCAGGCCATTATTATACTTAGTGCTATCGGGATTAATTTGAGAAACAGTATTATCATTTAAAGAATAACTATGAGTGAACTCAATGTTATCGTTGATATCGTAATTCCATCGAATACCTTTACGTTCACCATCATCATAGCGGTAGTATTTTTTTACTTTTATTTTACGACCAGATTCTGCAATCGTAGAGGTTTTATCGATTTCACCCCTCTTTTCGTAAAAAGCAACTGCACTAAATCTTTTTGCACCGACTGTAACAGAATAATTCTGTCTGCCTAGATCACCTGCGGATACCTTAACCTTATTACCTACATTTTTACGTGTAATGATATTAATAACGCCACCGCTAGCTTCAGAGCCATAAAGCACCGAACCACCGCTACGAACAATCTCTATTTTTTCGATAACATCAGAGGGAATATCCTCTAAGTTATATTTACCATCTTGGTTTAAAGGCATACCATCTAACAACACAAGAGTGCCACGGTCGACTCCTCTAATTGTTGCATCACTGGTCATGGAACCATAAGAAACGCCGTTAGGTCCCTGGCTTGTTACAGATACACCAATTGATTGACGCAAAACCTCGTAGGCACTAGCACCGCCAGTACGCTCAACCTGCTCTCTTGAAATAACATCTACAGCTGCCGGGGTATCCAAATCACGTTTTTCCATTCTTTGAGCAGTTACAACCATCGGGTCCAGCTCAAATTCGCCCACACTCTCTTCTGCAAATGCAGCTGTGCCCTCCCAAAGTACAGAACCCGTAATTAGGGCTGTCATCAACAAACTTTTAGCAACCTTTACGTCCATTCAAGTCACTCCTTTGAAATGATAAAAAAAATATAATTTATTGAAATGCTTTCCCATACCCAGTCTTGCATGGCCGTATGCTACTTACATTGCAACCAAAAGCTGCAAAACAATAAAAAGGGCCCTTTACTACATAGCGTAATAAAAGGCCAAAGAGACACTTATCCCCATACCCTTACTGTCGCGCGCAGCAGTAGTAGTATCGATAGGCAGGTCTTCTGACTTAAGCTCACCGCTCCTTCACGCCTTCCCAGCTTGTGCCAGTGACATCGTGTGAAGTCGCTCCCTTTCACAGCGACGGGATCGTGTGGGAATCTCACCCAGCTTCTCTATTAAAATTGCTTACCTATCGATAAAATTTTTCATTTGATGTTATCAGTATACTACTAATTCACACTTTTGACAATACTTTTTCTTAACAATATTTTTATATTTTATCAGTATTTATTCCTACTAAGATTGAATATTACTTGATTTAAAATTTGCAATCACAAGCAATCGCGTTTCGTTCTTTCAAATTTTGTTTGGATGATGCTTCGCCAGCCACAAAAAGATTATTGGAATTACAAGCAATGTGAATACAGTAGAAGAAAGCATACCGCCTATAATAACCCATGCCATGCTGACACGGGTTTCTGAACCCTCGCTCATAGCCAAGGCAGTAGGCAGCATACCGACAACCATAGTGATAGCCGTCATAAAAATCGGCTTAAGCCTTACCTTACCAGCTTCAATCACTGCTTCTCGAGCACTTTTGCCAGCGTGCATCAAGGTCAAAGTATAATCCAATAACAACGTGCCATTTTTTGCAACCAAACCATCCATTACCAAAATGCCAATTAAGGAATAAAGATTGATAGTATTTTTAGTAATAAGTAAGAAAAAGATACCGCCAATAATGCCCAAGGGTAATGAAAACATGCGAATAAAAGGAGTAAATACCGATTCGTAAAGCACTGCAAGCAGCAAATAAATCAAAACCAATGACAAGCTTAAAGCCATCGCCATTTCTTTAAAAGAGTCATTCATGCTTGTAGCCTGTCCGGCAAAAGCATAGCTACACTTTAAGCCCATGCTATCTAGCTGCATGCCCAGCTCACCTAGCACCTCATTAAGTGGTCTATCAGTGAGATTGGCCTGAATATTAATAATGCGCTCCTTATTAACGCGGCGTATGGTTATGGGTCCTACGCCCTCGCTAACCGTAGCCACATCCCCTAAATAAATGCTGCCATGGCTAGTCTGCACGGGCAGCTTACGCACATCCTCCAGGCCAAAGCCATCGCTACCAGCAAAGCGAACATAAATATCGGTATCATTGCCGTGATTGCTTTTATCGTTAGCTAATACACCAGCCTCACGACCGCCGATAGCAGCACTAAAGGATTGGGCAATATTATCCACGGAGGTGCCATAATACCGCAGCTTGTCCCTATCCACCTGTACCTTAATTTCCGGCATACCTTGCACATAGGAGTTTTTGATGTCCTTTAAGCCCTTAGTTTTACGAAAGAGCTCCTCAACACGTGCTCCTTCCGCAATCAGCTGCTCCATGCTGTTTCCCTTCAGCTCTACCTGAACCGGCGAACGCACCAACTGTCGACCACCAGAAACACCGGTAACAGAAGATTGTATCTCGTTGACACGCAGCTTCACATTAGGCATATTCGCTCTAGCATAGCTGCGAATTTCATTTGCTATCTGCCAAACATCCTTGCTACGCTCAGAACGATCATAAAGGCTCAGGGTTGCCTTACCATTGCTCTGTGTCGTAGTTACATTAGTCATATAATGCTCTATTTCTGGTAGCGTTGCTAAATATTCTTCTAGCTGCAGCAAAGCATCATTAGTCTTATCGGCATTATAGCCCGTAGGCAGCTCCAAATTAACCTGTATTGCACTTTCGTCGGTGCGTGGCATATACTCCGAGCCCACAATGCCCAAGGGCACCAGGGCAATGGTTACTATAAAACTGGCTGTAATGGCTAAAAGCACTTTTTTAGGCTCGCTAAGGCAAAAAAGCAACAGCCTTTCATATTTTGCGATACTTTGCTGCTCAAAATTATCCAAACGGCTCCATATTTTGCCCCGTGGCTCCTCCAAGCCATGTCTATAAAACTTGGAAGCCATCATCGGCGTTAAGGTAAAGGATACTATCAAGGACATCAAAGTCGCAAAAACAATAGTCAAACCAAATTGTTGGAAAAATTTACCCGTTGTGCTTTGCATAAAGGCTATTGGCAAAAACACCACCACATCGCACAGCGTCATTGCGATAGCAGCCATACCAATTTCATTACGCCCATGCTCAGCAGCAGTTTCCGCGTCATAACCCATTGTTAAATACCGATGAATGTTTTCCAAAACAACAATGGAATCATCCACTAAGATACCAATACATAGCGACATGCCCATTAATGACATCATATTGAAGGTAAAGCCTGCCAAATACATCAGGAAAAAGGTAGCAATCAAGGACATAGGAATTGCAATCATTACAGCCAAGGATGAACGCCAACCGCGCAGGAATAAATATAAGACAAGACCTGTAGTAAATAATCCCTCTAACAAAGTATGCAAGGTATTGCTCAATGATTCCTTAACAAAATGGGACTGGTCATAAACGATGGTAAAAACATAATCAGGATACGCTGCACGCAGCTTTTCTAGCTGCTCTAAAACGCTTTGCGCAGTATCCACAATGTTGGCACCACTTGCTTTATAAATCTCCATCGATATTGCTTCTGTGCCATTAACTCTGCTATATGTAATTGCTCTTTTATCCTTGCTCGTGATATTTGCAAGCTGCGAAAGCTCCACCTTATGCCCATTGCCACTAACTAAAACATGCTCTAGTTCCTTGGGCTCCTTAAACTGAGCATCCATTCGCACAGTTTTTTCTAGACTTTCCGTATAAACAGAGCCTGATGAGATAATCGCATTTTCTTTTTTAACAGCATTGATAACATCCTGCAAGGTCAGTCCATAACTATTAAGGCGCTCTTTATCAACCTCAATAGCTATTTCTTTTTCTCTGCCTCCTGTAACAGCCACATCGGCCACGCCGCTTGCCTGCTGCAAGCGTTCCTTAAAAACCGTATCAGCAAGGCTATAAATATCGTCCAAGGCCTCTTTACCGGTTACAGCGAGTTGAATAATAGGATATTCCTCACTGGAACGCTTTAAAACTACGGGTTCACTAATATCGTCGGGCAAGCTTTTGCGAATGCGGCTTACCTTTTTAGTCGCCTCGATGGCTACTAAGTCAGCATCAGCATCAGCATCCAGTTCTACAAAGATTTCGCTTCGCCCCGGCCTTGTAGCCGAGCGTACCTGTTTGAAATGCGACAAAGAGCTCAATTCTTCTTCAATGGGCTTGGTTACCTGCTGCTCCACCGATTCCGTACTAGCACCGGGATAGCTCACAATAACGCTTACAAATTGGGAATCCACCTCTGGCAACAGCTCCACGCCAATGCGAAAATAGCTAATAAAGCCCAAAACACAAATCAGCGCGTAAACCATACAAATGCCGATTGGCCTCTTAATGGAAAAATGGGTAATATTCATTATTTACCCTCCCTAGCCACATCCACTACCATACCGGTACGCAAACGAGCCAAATTATCTGTAATTACAAGCTCGCCCTCGTTGATACCATCTACGACCTCCACCTCCTGCTCGTTGCTTACGCCAAGCACAATGGCCCTTTGTTCAACTTTATTCCCTTTTGTTAGTACATAGGCATAGCTTTTGCCGTTACGATTGGTCAAAGCGCTTTTGGGAAGCGCTAAAGCTGCCTGCTTTTGCAAATGCTTGATTTCTCCGCGAGCAAAAAGTCCGGCCTTTAAGCTTTTTGGCCACTCGTCAACCCGTACTCGTAAATAGAATTTATCATTATCACGTTTACGGTCAGGGCTAACAAATACCACTTTTCCTTGACAATACTCACCCATGCTCTCGATTAAAAGCCTGACTGCTGCGCCCTCTTGCACAGCTCCTGCATCAGCTTCAGTCAGTTCGCAATCCACCTTATACCCACTATCATCCAAGATAGTCAAAAGCTTTGTTCCAGCTGGCACATATGCGCCAACCTCTACATTGCGATACACTATAACACCGGCACGAGGAGCGTAGAAAACCATATCGTTATACTTGTTTTGGGCAATAAGATATTCCTGATAGCGACGCTCGGCAATTTGTTCCTGCCGATAAACCTGTGAGGGCCGATTGGCAAAACGCTGCTGCAAAGCCAGCTCCTCATAAAGAGCTTTTTTGTTAATCATGGTCTGCTGCATAGCATCCCTTTCATATTGGGATACAGCGCCCATTTTATACAGACGCTCATAGCGTTCAGCATTCACCTTTGCCAGCTTATAATCAGCCTCGTATCGAGCAATATTCGCTGTGTAATCAGTGTCGTAGGTAGCAGCATTAGCGCTTGCCTCCTCGTAACGGGCATGTGTCTTGTTTACCTCTGCTTGCGCATCGGTTAATCTTTGCTGTGCCAAAAGCTGTCCTGCTTCCACACGTTGCCCCAAATCTACGCCAATTGCTTCCACAACACCAGCATATTTATTTACAATATCAATCCTAGCTTCGGGCTTAATCTGACCAAAGAGCTTGATTTTGCGATAAAAGGGCTGCCTAGTTAGCTTTAAGGTATGTACTAGTGGCTTTACTGTCGTTTTAGATGGTTTTTGATGCTGAAAGATGTCACGTCCGGCAAAAAATAGCGCTATTCCCAGCAAACAAACAGCAAGCAGACTGATTTGCTTATGCTTTTTTAGATAATCCTTTATTTTTGCAATATATCCCTTCAGCATTCTATTTGCCAGCTTCTGTTTGCATTTGTGCCTCGTCATTCACTGCCTTTTGGCAAATTTCCAGCATCGCCTCAGCAAAGCTTCCCTCGGGCACCGGCACAAACTGCAGCTCCTTTTCGCTGTGCTGCAGCAGTGTTTTTTTGCTGCCAAACACGTCCATATTAGTCACTGCATAGCTTTTTTCAGCCAGATTAAAGGTCATCAAAATCTCGCAGTACTGCACCTTTTCTTTTTTGGCCAGCTTATCCTTATATTTGGTGTTAAGCTTTTTTAAGGTATCCTTATCGGTAAACACCGTTTTAGTCATGACGGAAATAATATTTCTATCAGCCACGCCATTTTCCACCTTCGTGAAAGCCAAGGAGCCCATGTCGTAGGCATAAACGCCAAGATTATTCTCTACCACAATGGACCAACGCGCGGCCTCCTGCTCCTCCTCCGTAGCCTTGGGCATCATGCTTATTTCCCAATTCATAGCCTCTTGCTTCGTTACCTCTTCGGCCTGAGCAGTGAATGACGCCAAGCAGGCCATCAGCATCAAGCAAAAAAGCAATAATTTTTTCACAATAATTCACTCCTTAAACATCAAGATTACGCACAATGCGAATAATGCTATCCTTAGTCAAGCGCTGCAGCGTGTAATAATTGGCTCTCATGGCCGCTGCAACTCGTTTAGCCAAGCCCAGCTTGATAAAGTCCGACTCTGTATCGATGACCACGGAGGTGATTTTAGCCTTGCCAATACGCTCCGCCATTTTTAAAGCGCTAGCCACAGGGTCGCCGCCATCAGCTTCGGTAGCATTAGCCCTACCGTCCGTTACCAGCACTAAAATCGGCTCCAGCTCGCTATCATGCTTGTTCAGCATGGAAAGCGTTTGCAATGCCACTGCCAAGCCGTCAGCTAAAGGAGTTTTGCCGCCCGTGGGCAGCTCCGCCAAGCATTTTTGCGCTAAGTCCACGCTGCGGGTGATGGGCAAAAGCAGCTCCGCCTTTTGGCGACGAAAAGCAATCATGCCAACACGGTCACGCTTTTGATAGGCCTCCTGCAGCATATAAAAAATCGCACCCTTTACAGCACGCATCCGCTCGCGCGCTCCCATAGAGCCACTGGCATCAACAGCAAACAAAAAGGTATTGCCAATGCGCTTTTCGCGCACCTTTTGCCGCAAATCCTCCTGCTTAATATTTAACGCACAGCCATTGTCCTCACGCATTTTTTGAAACGGCGCTGCTGCGCGAATGGTCGCATCAAAGGCCAAGTCCTCCACCTTCGCCTTGGGCAGCTCCGCGCGCACATAGCGGCCCTGCTTCAAATCGGTTCTCGTGCTGCTGCGCTTGCCGCTGCCGCGGCGAATATTGCGGTCCTTGCCAAGATCCAAGAGCATTTTCGGCAAACGAAAGCTTTTATCGATATCGGCAATTTGCTCTTCGGGAGCCAGCTGGTCATTATTGTGCTGTGGCTCCTGCTCGTCCTTTTGCTCCTGCTCATTTTCGTCTTGCTCATCATCGGCAGCCCCATCATCCTCATCATTGTTCAAGGGTGGCGGTGGCAGATTATTATCATCCTGAGAATTATCTTCAGTATTATCCTGAGCTTCATCATCATTATTCTCGGATTCATCCTCATCCTGCTCCGAGCTATCCTGTTCGCTTGCCTCCGGCTCCTGAGGCTCCGGCGGCTTGCGCATGCGATGAGGCAATACAAATTGCGCTGCCTCCTCCACATCCTTAGGTAGCACATAAGCACGCCCTGCCAGCGCGGCCAAGGCCTTGGCTGCTTCTAACAAGTAAATTTCTGCACGGTGGCCAGCGCACAGAGCCTGACTAACCATTTGCGCTGCCAAAATCAGCATGGCATCGCTCAGCTGAATTTGGGGTAAAAGCTCCAACGCCCTAGCAATTTTCGCCCTTAGCTCCTGCGTTACAGTGGCATATTCCTCGCGAAAGCTAGCCACATCGCTGCCATAGGCCAAGGCTTGGCGCATAATTTTCACCCTTTGCTCCAGCTCCATTTCACTTGCTACATCCACATACATGCCAAAGCGGTCCAAAATATGCTGGGGCAACACACCCTCCTCCGGGTTCATGGTAGCCAAAACAGTGAGCTGCACCGGATGAGTAAAGGAGATGCCATCCCGCTCCACCTGATTCATGCCCGCAGACACATTTATTCCATTTTACAATATCCTTGGTACT
>USBV01000012.1 GCA_900553055.1 uncultured Phascolarctobacterium sp. | reverse complement strand
CGACGCTCCTTATTGATTACACTTTGGTAAATCTTGCCCGTGGTAGTATTGGAGTTTTTGGACAGGTTAATATCGATAAAGCGCTCATAATGACCCAAATCCAAGTCGGTTTCAGCGCCATCATCAGTAACAAAAACCTCGCCATGCTGATAAGGGCTCATCGTGCCCGGGTCGATATTGATATACGGGTCAAATTTTTGGATAGTTACCTTGTAGCCACGACTTTTCAAAAGACGGCCTAAGGATGCAGCAGTAATGCCCTTGCCCAAAGAAGAAACAACACCGCCGGTTACAAAAATATACTTGGTATTGGTAGTCATAGTTCAAATCCCCCTCAAGATTACACTAAAATGTCTACGTTTAAACTATTTAATTTTATATAAACTCCCCGCTAAGCAGGAGAATTTACCTGCTTTTTTACATTCTTTCCGGAGCAGATACGCCCAAAATGCCCAGGGCATGGCGAATAGTGTGGCCCACTGCCTTAACCAACGCAATACGGGCTTGTTGTACGTCTTTATCTACGCCCAAAATACGGCATTGGTTATAGAAGGAGTGGAAGAGTCCTGCCAGCTCATATGCGTAGGTTGCCACGCTGTGCACAGCGCGCTCGCGCGCAGCACGAGCAAGCAGCTCCGGATATTCGCCCATCTTTTTAATCAAAGCCAGCTCCTCGGGAGCAACCAAGGTATCTAGCTTCAGCTCACTTGTAGGCACTGCTTCGATGCCGGCTTCGGCCAGCTGACGCGCAATGCTAGAAATACGCGCATGCGCATATTGGATATAATAGACAGGGTTTTCGTTAGATTTTTCGGTAGCCAAGGTCATATCAAAATCTAATTGGCTATCTAAGGAGCGCATGCAGAAGAAGTAACGGGCAGCATCGGTACCAACCTCGTCCATCAGCTCGCGCAGGGTGATAGTTTCACCGGTACGCTTGGACAGCTTCACAATATCGCCATTACGATAGAGGCGCACCATTTGCAGCAGCATAACCTCAAGATTATTGGCGTCAAAGCCCAACGCGTTCACAGCTGCCTTCACGCGGGCAATATAACCGTGATGGTCGGCGCCCCACAGGTTAATAACTCGCGCAAAGCCACGCTCAAATTTATTACGATGATAAGCAATATCAGCAGCAAAATATGTGGGTACGCCGTTATCGCGAATTACAACGCGGTCCTTGTCGTCACCCTGCTCGGTGGATTTGAGCCACAGCGCGCCATCCTGCTCATAAATATAGCCACGCTCCTGCAAAAAGTCCACGGCCTCGCGAATCTTGTTAGCATCGTGCAAGGATTTTTCGCTAAACCATACATCGTAGGTCACACCAAAGGCTTCCAAATCCTCCTTCAGTCCGGCCAGCTTTTCTTTATAGGCAATATCTAAGAATTTAGCCAAGCGCTCCTTTTCGTCCAAGGCCACAAATTCCTTGCCATAAATGCGAATAATGCGCTGCGCAGTTTCGATAATATCGTAGCCATGGTAGCCATTTTCCGGGAAGGGAATGCCGGTGGGCATTTCATCCAGCTGCTTCACCGTCAAATCTTCAGGCACGCCGCCCATTTCCTCCAGCTTCAACAGCTGCAGATAGCGCGCATTAACGCTGGCTGCCAGATTATTCATTTGGTTGCCGGCATCGTTAATATAATACTCGCTTTCCACATCATAGCCAGCTGCACGCAGCAGATTAACCATGGCACTGCCCACAGCTGCACCGCGGGCATGGCCAATGTGCAGCGGGCCGGTGGGGTTAGCGCTCACATATTCCACTTGGATGCGACCAAAATCATTAGCAGGCAAATTACCATAGTTTTCACCGGCAGCAATAATGCTAGCCAGCAAATCGCTGGTCCAATTTTGCTTTAAGTAGAAATTGATAAAGCCAGGTCCGGCAATTTCCGCTTTTTCTACGGAAGCACAGTCCAGATTATCTACCACAGCTTGAGCGATTTGGCGCGGTGCGCAGTGCAGGCTACGTGCGGATTGCATCGCAAAATTGGTAGCAAAATCGCCAAATTCCTTTTGGGGCGGCACCTCTAACATAACCTCAGGCAAAGTGCCGGGCTTTAAGGAACCGCTATCAATAGCCTTTTGAGCCGCAGCCTTAATGGCGGCCGCTAAAATATCCTTTATATCCAAAGCAAAGTCTCTCCTTATCTAAAAATTTCTTGCTTATTTTACTTAGCTTACTATTTTCTTAGCTTACATCGTTTCATAGATAGGGTCATTCGTTAATTCGATGCCCAGCTTTTTAAAGATTTTAAAATCACCCTCGGTCAGCATCACCGTGGAATGCGCCTGGCAGCCCTTCAGCTTCGGCAGCTGGTCCAGCGCCAGCTTCGCCAAGCTATCGGTAGCAGCGCACATGGAAAGCGCAATCAACACCTCATCCATATGCAAGCGCGGATTTTTGCTGCCCAAAAAATTCGTTTTTAAGCCCTGAATCGGGTTAATATACGTGGGCGAAATTAGATGCATTTCATCAGCAATCTTACCCAAGGCCTTGATGGCATTCAGAAGCACCGCACTGGCAGGTCCCAGCAAATCCGTGGTTTTGCCGGTCACAATGCTGCCATCGGCAAGCTCCAGCGCAATCACAGCGCACTTACGCTGCTCGGCCACCTCTTTAGCCACAGTCACTACCTTGCGGTCGTTCACGCTTACCTTCGCCTGCTTCATCAGCAGCTCCAGCGTGTAAACCTCCTGCTTCGTGGCCTCATCCTTCACCATGCGGTTCCAAGATTGGTAATAGCGGCGAATAATCTCCTGACGAGAAGCTTCACAGCACACCTCGTCATCACAAATGCAGTTGCCCGCCATATTCACGCCCATATCCGTGGGAGATTTATACGGACAGTAGCCATAAATGCCTTCAAAAATCGCTGCTAAAACGGGATAAATTTCCACATCGCGGTTATAGTTAACGGTAGTTACACCATAAGCCTCCAAATGGAAGGGGTCAATCATATTCACATCCTGCAAATCGGCAGTGGCAGCCTCATAAGCCATGTTCACAGGGTGCTTCAAGGGCAAATTCCAAATGGGGAAGGTTTCGAACTTAGCATAGCCGGCCTTAATCCCGCGCTTATTTTCGTGATAGAGCTGGGATAAACAGGTAGCCATCTTGCCGCTGCCGGGGCCGGGCGCCGTCACTACCACCAAGGGACGCGTGGTTAGCACATAATCGTTCTTGCCATAGCCCTCATCGCTCACAATATGCTCCACATTATGCGGATAGCCTTCAATGGAATAATGGTAGTAAACCTTAACATCCATGGCCTCCAGCTTCTTTTTAAAGCTTTCGATGGACTTTTGGCCCTTGTACTGGGTAATCACTACACTGCTCACATAAAAGCCCTTGGAGCGATACACCTTCACCAGGCGCAGCACATCCAAATCATAGGTCAAGCCTAAATCGTGGCGCATCTTGTTGTTTTCAATATCGGCAGCATTGATAGAAATAATCATTTCTGCCTGGTCGACCAGCTGCAACAGCATTTGCAGCTTGCTATCAGGCGCAAAGCCGGGCAGCACACGCGAAGCGTGGTAATCGTCAAAAAGCTTGCCACCAAACTCCAAATATAGCTTATCGCCAAACTTGCTAATGCGCTCCTTGATATGCTCCGATTGCATAGTCAAATACTTTTGATTATCAAAGCCAATTTTCATCTTACATTCCCTCTATTTCAATTAAAAGCTTCATCTCACCATAGGGAGCATCCCCATGATAAAGCGTATATTCCATTTCTAAATGCCATTTTCCCTTGCGAAAATAAGTATATAAATAGCGGGTGTGCGTTAAAAGCGGTATCTTTAAATACGGCGTTTGGTACAGGCTTTTATCCTTATACCCCTGCGCAAATTCCTGCCTGTGGTCCACCGTGCCATTACGCATAATAATAACCCGATTCTGGTCCCACTTGAGCGTTGTTTTGGTGCCCTCCAGGCCCGATTGGGCATCCTCCTGATACATCACGTAGTACTTGCCACTGCGCTCCGTCATCATGCCAGCATAGCTTTGCTCCGTAGTCTGACTCTCGCCCGACTCATCCTTAATCATACTAAAAATACGAATTTTAACAGGTTCCATTACCCTTCTCCGTAAACACGACAAGAGCCTGCTCCTTTTCGCCAAAAACACCTATAATCGAAAGGTTGCAAGCCCTACAAGATTTTTGTCAATCTAATGCTACCTAACTGCGCACTAAAACGACCTTTATATTCTTCAATATTATATAACAGGCGCTAAATTGCGTCAAGAAAAGTCGTAAAAAGAGTTGCGACAGTGTTTTTCTGTATTCTTATGCATTTTCACTTGTTTTAATACGATAAAGCGGATATAATGATATTATCTATTATTTGGAGGGGATGTCCTATGAATTATACTGAGATTTTCGTCTTTGTGATTTACCTAGTCGGCATGATTGGCATCGGCATTTGGTTCTTCATAAAGGATAAAAATGGTGGCGAAAAAACCTACTTTTTAGGCGGTCGTGAAATGGGCCCATGGGTTACCGGCTTAAGTGCTGGCGCCTCCGATATGAGTGCCTGGGTTTTGATGGGTTTGCCTGCTTCTGTTTATGCGTTGGGCTTGGGCCAAATGTGGATTGGCGTGGGCCTTTTAATTGGCTACACCCTAAGCTGGCTCTTTGAAGCGCCCCGTTTGCGCTCCTTCTCCATTGTGGCGAAGGATTCCATCACCGTGCCGCAATTTTTAACCAATCGCTTCTTGTCCGATTCCCGCCTGCTGCAAGTCATTTGCGCAGTAGTATTCTTAATTGCCTATACCATTTATGCTGCCTCCAGCATCAAGGCTTGCGGCACACTGTTTAACACCGTTATCGGCATGGATGCTACCATGGCCATGTATTTAGCAGCTGTAATCATCGTCAGCTACACCTTCTTGGGCGGCTTTTCCGCTGTATGCTGGACCGACTTTTTCCAAGGTCTGATTATGCTGGGCGCACTGCTCGTGGCACCGCTTTTTGCTTCTACCTTTATCAACCCTGAAACCACTGCTTCTATTCCGGTAAACTTTTGGAACCCTTATGCTGATTGGCGCGATATCGTTTCCGGTATGGCTTGGGGCTTGGGTTATTTTGGTATGCCCCACATCATCATTCGCTTCATGTCCCTGGGCAGACAAAAGGATATGGGCAAATCCGCTGCTATCGGCATTTGCTGGACCACCTTGATTTTGCTCTTTGCCGTTTTAGTTGGCGTTATCGGCCGCATGTTCTTGGGCTTTGACGAAACCATCAGTAAAAACTCCCTCGTTTTCATCGCTATGGTACGTCAAATCTTCCCGGCCTTGATTTCCGGCATTTTGCTTTCTGCCGTTCTTGCAGCTTCCATGAGTACTGCAGATAGCCAGCTTTTGGCAGCCGCTTCCTCCTTCGCCAGCGACGTTTACAAGCCCCTAGTTCGCAACGACAAGGCCTCCGACAAGGAAATGCTCTGGGCAGGCCGCTTTGTGGTTTTGGCAATTTCCTTAACCGCTCTGTATTTGGCAGCCAACCCCAACGCAGGCTCCATTATGGCACTGGTTTCCAATGCTTGGGGCGTTTTTGGCGCCGCCTTTGGTCCTGCAATTTTGCTCAGCCTGTTCTGGCGCCGCTTCACCTTCCAGGGCGCTGTTGCAGCAATTGTTGTGGGTGCTGTAGTGGATATCGCTTGGTTCACCTTCCTGTCCTCCACCGGCATTTATGAGCTGCTGCCGGGCTTTGTGGCTAGCTTGCTCGCAGGTATTGTGGGCGCGCTGATGAGCCCTGCTCCCTCCGACAAGGTTATGGCCCTCTATGACAAGGCTATTAAGTTCGAAGACTAAGACGATAAAAAGTGAGCGGCAAGGCGATTGGTCTTGCCGCTTTTTCGCAAATAGCTAAAGCTTTGTATCAGCTTTTATATATAATCATGTAACGGAGGTTAGCTATGTTTACTCCCTTCCTGACCATCGCTTTTTGGTATTGGCTGTATAATCAGCTCTTCTTTTTGCTAGGCTCCCTAGCCTTTGTGCTAGTGCTGTTTGTCACCGGTCTGATGCAGCTAGGCGCACTGAATACCGTTTTTAGCTTTATAATTGATATTGCACTTTTGCGTATGCTGTACCGCTGGTTTGGGCGCTTTTATTGGCGTAGCCGCTTGGACGAGGTACGCACTACCAGCACCAAGCTGGCTCAGGCAGCCTTGTTACCTATAATTGCCGGCTGCATTGTGCTCACGCTGTGCTTTGCCCTAGCAGGTGGCAACCACAAGGAAACAATGATTGGCATGCCTTTTTTGGCGGTGGTTAACTTAAGCTTTTCTTATTTGCCCTTGGCTAGCAGCGTGTGGACGATGCTGGTGATTGCCATTGGCTTTAACCTGATGACGTTGGGATGCTTTTGGAGTTACTGTGAAAAGTATTCCAGCCTTGTACTGCCCTTAAAGCAGATGCTGTATTATCTTTTTGTGTGCTTTTTAGTGTGCACGATGGTTATTTATTACTTCACCCTTAAAGGCCTATAAAAACAAGACAGACATAACAAAACCTCGTAAGCTTAAATGTGAGTGCTTCACAAATAAGCTTACGAGGTTTTTTATTGCTTATTAATTCACTTATTTACTATCTTACCATAGCATTCCGGTCTGCGGTCGCGGAACAGCCCCCAGCTCAAGCGGTCCTCGGCCAATTGGTCAAGGTCATACTCCGCATAAAGAATCTCTTCCTTATCGCGGCTGGCATCCTGAATCAGCGCGCCCGTGCCATCGGTCATAAAGGAGGAGCCATAGAAGAGCAGGCTGGACTTCTGTCCGGCGTTGGCCTCGCAGGGCTCTACGCACTCTAAACCTATGCGATTAGCCGCAACTACGGGCATTAAATTTGCCGCACTGTGGCCCTGCATTACGCGGCGCCAATGGGGCATGCTGTCCGTATCTAATATGGGCTCGGAGCCAATGGCCGTGGGATAGAGCAAAATTTCCGCGCCATTAAGAGCTAAGCAGCGCGCTGTCTCGCTAAACCATTGGTCCCAGCAAATGCCAATGCCAATTTTACCAAAGCGAGTGTCGAACACCTTAAAGCCAGTATCACCAGGCTTAAAATAGAATTTTTCCTGATAAAAATGGTCGTCAGGAATATGGGTTTTGCGATATACGCCAAGATTGGTACCATCCGCATCAATGCAGGCGATGGAATTATACAGCTGGTTCACATCGCGCTCAAAAAAGCTGATGGGCAGCACAATTCCCAGCTCCTTCGCCAGTCGCTGGCCCATTTTTACGGCAGCATTCTCTGCCGTAGGCTCGGCGTAAGCGTAGTACTCATAGCGTCGCTCCTGACAAAAATACGGCCGCTCCCACAGCTCCGGCAGCAGCACCAGCTGCGCTCCCTTTGCTGCAGCCTCGCGTACCAGCGCCTCAGCGTGAGCCAAATTATCTTCACGGCGCGCAGCGCAGCGTAACTGCACTGCGGCCACCTTAAGCTTTCTCATAGGCGACCTCCCTTCGGGATTTGCTGCGTAATGCAGTGAATATTGCCGCCACCCGTCAAGATGGCTCTTGCCGAGATTTGCACAATTTTGCGCTCCGGGCATAGCGCAGCCAGAATGGCCGCAGCACGCGCGTCGCTGGCAGCGTTTTCGCCGCCAAAAGCGGGCAGCACTACACTGTCATTACTAAAATAAAAGTTTACATAACTTGCTGCCAGCCTTTCGCCGGCCTCGCGCATATCCTCGCCTTCTACGAAGTCGAAGCCTGCGACCTCATCCTCTGTGATGCACACAGGCACATCGGGGATGGGCAGCTTGTGTACGACTATTTTGCGTCCCTTGGCATCGGCCTCGTGCTCCAAATAATCCAGGCTTGCCTTGCTCAAAGCGTACTGCGGGTCGTTCTCGTTGTCGGTCCACGCCAGCACCACCTCGCCCGGACGAATAAAGGCACACACATTGTCCACGTGCTCATTGGTTTCGTCGTTGTAGATGCCACGTGGTAGCCACAGCACCTTGTCTACGTTGAGATACTCCTTAAGCTTATCCTCAATTTGTGCCTGAGTAAGCTCAGGATTGCGTCCTGCACTTAGTAAGCAGGACGCAGTTACCATGGCTGTGCCCTCGCCATCCACATGAATGGAGCCGCCCTCCAGCACAAAGGGAGCAGCCTCGTAGAGTGTATAGCCCTTGGCCTCAGCAAAGGCTGCGGCAAAGGCATCGTCCTGCTCGTAGTCAGGGTAAAGGCCGTCTACATCCCCACCCCAAGCATTAAAGCGCCAGTTGATGCCGCGCACCTCGAGACCTTCTACGCTATCGCGCTCTACAAACGTAGGGCCAATATCGCGCGCCCAGCTGTCATCCGTGGGAATATCCATAAGCTCCACATTGGCTAGACCAGAGAGCATTTCACTAGCACGCTGCCAATGCTTGCTCTTTTTAGCGCAGGCCACGTATACCTTCTCGCTGGCAGCGATAGCCTTAATTACAGATGTAAAGGCCTCACAGGCTGCATCCGCGCCAAAGCTCCAGGAGCCGGGGCGCTGGGGCCACACGATAATGCAGCCCTCGTGCTGCTCGTATTCCGCCGGCATGCGCAAGCCATCCTGACGTGGAGTTGAATTAGTCAGCATTTTTATCATGAAAGTCTTCCTTTGAAATCCTCATAACCAAAACGGCGCACCAGCTCCGTGCTGCCATCCTTCTTCAGCAGCACAATATCTGGCAGGGGCATGCCGTTAAAGGTGTTATTTTTAACCATGGAATAAATGGCCATGTCCTCAAAAATCAGCTTATCGCCCACGTTTACGCTATGTTCAAAGCTGTAGTCACCAATCACATCGCCAGCAAGGCAGGTCATGGAGGAGAGGCGATAGGTGTGAGCCTTTTCGTTGGCCTCATAGCCATAACGCAGGGGCGGACGATAGGGCATTTCCAGCACATCCGGCATGTGGCAGGCTGCGGAAGCGTCAAGAATCAAAATATCCATGCCATTATGCACAATATCCAGTACCTCTGTTACCAAATAACCCGCGTTAAGCGCTACGGCTTCACCGGGTTCTAGATATACCTCAACACCATAGGTACTGCGAATATATTTAACTAAACCGATTAAAGCCTGCACATCATAATCAGCACGAGTGATATGGTGACCGCCACCCAAATTGAGCCATTTTAATTGGCCAAAGAATTTGCCAAATTTAGCTTCAAAAGCCTTAAACGTAGTAAGCAAATCGTCGGAATTCTGCTCGCACAGCGTGTGAAAATGCAGTCCCTCCACGCCCGCGGGCAGCTCTTCGGGGAAGTTAGCTAAGGTTACGCCCAGACGGGAGCCCACAGCGCAGGGGTCATAGATGGCGTGCTCGGATTCTTGAGTGGAGCATTCGGGGTTAATGCGAATGCCCACGCTCGTGTTAGCGTTTTGCCAAAGCTCCCTGTGCTTTTCGAGCTGCGCAATGGAGTTAAAGACAATGTGGTCGCAAATTTGCACTAGCTCCCGCATATCCTCTGTGCGGAAGGCAGGCGCGAAAACATGGTTTTCCTTGCCCATTTCCTCATGCCCAAGGCGTGCTTCAAAAATGCCACTGGCAGTGGTGCCATCGAGATATTCGCCCATCAAGGGATAAAGTCGGAACATGGAGAAGCATTTTTGGGCCAGCAAAATGTGGCAGCCTGATTCCTGCTGCACATGGCGCAGCAGCTCCAAGTTTTTGATGAGCCTTGCTTCATCCACCACATAACAAGGAGTAGGCAGTGCTTTCAGCACTGCCTCCTGTTTTGCTAATTTAGTACGTTCTTGTAAAGCCTGCATCTTGGCTTCCGCCTTTTCGGAATTCACCACATAGGCAGGCATAATTTTTTCGTTACTCATTTTTAAGCTCACTCAACAGTAACGGGATTTTCATCCACTACCCAAGGCAGGCCAAACTTGTTCAGCATATCCATGTACGGATCGGGATCAAACTCTTCCACGTTAAACACGCCCTTACCCTGCCATTGTTTAGTAACAACCAAAGCGGTGCCGATCATGGCCGGTACGCCGATACGTGAAATTAATCCTCGTTTTTCCGGGGCTAATACGCCCAATCCGCCTAATAAGATACCGATAGACGATATATTAGCGAATCCGCAAAGGATATAAGTAGACATCAAGATCGATTTCTCATACATGAATAATCCGGCATCTTTCCATTGCTGCAATTGGAAATAGGCGACAAATTCGTTCAATATGGTCTTTTGTCCCAATAAAGAACCAACTAACATGATGTCTTGGCTGGGAACCCCGATCAACCACATGAAAGGAGAGGTGATTACACCCAGTATAAACTGGAAGGTCAAGCCCTGCGCCTTACCGTCCGTAATCTTTACAATCCAGTCGTTCAGTCCGGTATAACGCCCTATCACACCTTCCGTAATATAATTCGCTAACGCTACAAGGGATATGAATACCAATAACATCGCGGCAATATTCGTCATCAACTTTACGCCGGTAACCGTACCCGATGAGATGGCATCTAGAATATTCGAGTTCTCTTTTTCCTTACCGGAGATAGCTACATGGTCCGTGGCTTCTTCCGTCTGCGGACAAAGCATTTTCGCTAAAACGATTGAACCCGGTACTGCCATTACGGAAGCCGAGAGCAAGTGAGTGGCGAATAAAACCTTCGCCGCCGGGTCTGTTCCTCCCAACATACCTATGTAAGTACCCATTACGGAACCGGCGATCGTACCCATTCCGGATACCATGACCAAAAATATCTCCGAACGATTCATCGTCGGCAGGTAATTCTTGATCAACACAGGAGATTCTGTCATTCCCATAAAAATATTACCGGCGGCCACTAATCCCTCCGAGCCGGATATATTCATGAATTTACGCAATACCCACGCAAAGGCACCGACTACTTTCTGGATAATCCCCCAATAGTAAAACATGGAAACCAAGGCGGAGAAGAAAATAACAATCGGTAGCGAATGAAGCAAGAAACTGAATCCTGCCGCTTTAGAGGCATACGGGCCTAATAAGAAAGTAAGACCGGCATCCGTGAAGTCCATCAACTTAACAAATATCTTGCCACATCCTTCCAATAGGCTTCCGACGAACGGCACATATAAAACCGCCAAGGCGAATACGATCTGCATGAACAAACCTCCACCTACTAATTTCCAATCGATCCGTTTACGGTCATAACTCATCGCATAGGCGATACCTAAAATCGTAATGATCCCAAGCAGACCTCTTAAAAGTGAGACCAGTCCGAATCCTCCTTGTTCTCCAATCATTTGTTTGTGTCCTCCTCTTCTTCTCGACGGCGCAACTCGTCTTTATACATTTTCGCGTATTCGTAATTTTCGTCCGCTATAGCGTCTTCCAATCGCTCGTTTATTTCTTGGATATCCAATAGGCTTAACCATTTCTTTAACTGGGCTTCGTCCTTAATCTCATCCGGTTCTAATTCTAATAAATTGTCATCCTCCTCCGGTTCGTCAGCGGGGATGGACAGGGTGTCTTCCAGTACGACACCGCATTCCTTTACAATCTCCTCGGAAGTAAAGATGTCGCAATTTACGCGAAGCGCTATGGCAATCGCGTCGGAAGTACGAGAGTCCAGCTTTATCGAGCGCTCACCGTCGCTAAACTCTAATTCTGAGTAAAACACACCATCTTCGAATTTGTATATGTAGACTTCCTTAAGAATGACGTTGAAGGCTTGCGCAAAAGTGGCGAATAAGTCGTGTGTTAATGGACGAGGAGGTACGATATGCTCCAAAGCGATCGCTATAGACTGTGCTTCAGCGGTTCCTACGATGATTGGAATTCGCCGTGGACCATTTTCCTCTGCCAAAATTAACGCATAGGCCCCGGATTGAATTTGGCTGTTCGCTAATCCTTGAACCCTTAATTTTATTCTTGTACTCACAGATCTGAAATTTAAAATTGTATACAAAAGCAAAAGTAATATTATTTTCGGGATTATCGCGAATAAATGTGATTAATCACTTTCAGTGTGTTTGGGGTTAAGGGGAAGGATAATGGAAAAACGGCTTCCTTTTCCTATTTCGGACTCTACGGCGATATACCCATCGAAACGTTCGGCTATCACTTTGCAAATGGATAGTCCCAAGCCGGTACCTTTGGCGAATTCATCCAGTTTCGTGAAACGATTGAAAACGGCGTCTTGCTTTTCTTTCGGGATACCAATGCCGGTATCTTCTACGAAAATATGTACATGCCGCTCTTCCTCTCGGTATTCATAACCAATCAATATATATCCCTTTTGCGTGAATTTAATAGCGTTGCTAAGAAAGTTGGTAATCACTTGTGTCAACCGAAACTTATCCGTGGGAATGGATATGCTTTTTTCCGGTATTTGCATACGAAGTTCTACGTTCTCCGGCATTAAAACTTGGAAAGTCTGGTAAATCGTGCTTATTAATTCATTTAGAGAATATTGCTGGAAAGAGAATGACATACGGCCCGATTCGATACGGGAAAGATCTAAGATATCATTGATAAGGTTCAATAACAGATCGCTGTTCGTATTGATTAACTCGGTAAAGTTTTCCCGTTCTTCCTTACTAAGCTCGATGTCTGTGTTCATAAGATTCGAGAATCCGACAATAGCGTTCAATGGAGTCCGTATCTCATGGCTCATATTCGCTAAAAATGCCGATTTCATTTGGTCGGACTCTTTAGCCTTCTCTAAGGCTACTTCCAGTTCCTTGTTCTGTTTTACCAAATTGGCTTGCGCTAATTTCTTATATTTCTGTTCTCTGGAATATAGCTTCCATAATCCCGTGGCAACGATATTGATAAAAATGAACGCTACGCAAATGAAAGCGATTAGCTGTTTCTTGTATAGCTCATAAAAAGGGATATTGACTAAACGGGCATAAGAAGGGATCTTCTCGATAGGTATTCCCCATGCTTTTATGGTATGCCATACGAGAATATATTCCTTACTGCTTTCTTTGATCGGAATTTCTACGACAGGGGTCCCTTTCAACACTAACGAAGCCATTTCCGCCTGTTCTCGTGCTTGTATTTCTACGGATGTGAAATAACCTCCGATGTATCGATTCCGTCTTTTAGCCGGATGATATTGAATCGGTTCGTAATGAGCGGAGAAGCTGGGATAATTGACTAATTGATAAAAAGCTTCGGAGGTATGATCGTATTTTATATCTAGATAAGTGCTTTGATCCAGAGTGCCGGACAAATTAAAGAGCAAAGAAGATCCCGGTAAAACTCGGTATGGAAGGGTATTTATTTTTGCGATACAGTTTTTTCCCGGTAGCGACCGCATCTGAGTGCCATTTTGGGTAAGGTCTATGAGCCTCTTTACAAATAGACTGTCATTTGTTCCGATTTTATCTAACTCTAGCCCCCGGATTTTAAGGCGGATTATTTCTATTTCCGGGTGTCCTTGTATTTGTTGCCAAAAGTCATTAAAGGATTTTCTTCCAAGGATTGTCCGGTCGCAAGGAATCTGGATTTGCAATACTCCGAATAATTTATGTATAAATTCTATATTCTTGATGAAGTCTTGTTTGTCGTGTAGTCCGGTAACATTGGGGTACTTCTTTAAAAGCGACCAATTCGGATAATTTACGCCGGCGAAAACAATCGGTATTTCTTTTAGATACGGGTGTCCGCAAGCTAATAAAGAGTAGCAAGCTTGATCATCGTTTACTAATATGATATCGGGTTTAATCTCTTTGATCGAGTCAATATAATTATACATTCGGGCTATTTCGGCACTATCCAGATATTGCTCGCAATCTAGATAGAATGTATGAATCTTCGGGTTTATTTTTTGCTTATTGAATGTTCGTTCCAGCACTTCATTAAAAATCGGGTAGGTATCTTTCTTTTGCTCAAAAGAATGGATAAGCACAACTTTCTTTTCTTCTTTTTCTTGGCAACCTAGGGTTAACAAAGAGACAAGAAATATGAATATGGCAAAAATTAAATATTTATGTGTGTGTTTCATGATTCTTAATAGATAGATCTTTTGCAAAGGTAGAAGTTTTTTTGATTATCAAAGCAAAAAAAATGGTCATCCGTCACGGACGACCAATCTTCATTGCTAACCTTAAATCTAATACCATGAAAAACACGGTGTAAATATATAGTATTTTATGTTGTACAGCATGATTTCGTGGCGCGAATCCTTGATACGTTAGCTTTATTTTAATAATAGTCCTTCCTGCTAAAGGACCGTTAACAGTTATTGCTTGCTTTTCACGTACTCATCGGCCTTCTCTTTTACCCGATCGGCACGTTTTTGAGTTTCGGGATGGCTTGAGAACATCTGCATAAACTTGGACGATTTAGCTTCCGACTCACTCAGTTGTAACAATTTATTTAATGAGTTAGACATTCCGTACGGATCTCGCCCGTTATCTATACAAAACTGGAAACCGAATTCGTCCGCCTCATACTCTTGTTTCTGGGAATATTGAGCGCCGGCCAAGGCCTGTGCCATGTCTCCCAGTTGAGAGTCGGTCAGTTTGGATACGGTTCCACTTACAGCTCCGGCGGCGTTTTTAGCGGCGGAGGTCAAGTAAGCGTTTTTCATGGCGTCTTTAGAGTCGGAATGAACGACGTGCCCGATCTCATGACCGATAACGGCGAATACCTCGTCATCGTCCATGATTTTCATCAATCCGCCACATACGCGTACACTTCCGTCTCCACAGGCGAAAGCGTTTACATCTACTACATTATATACTTTAAAGTTTAAGTCTAGGCCGGAAACTTTCTTTACATTGGCGGTCAAGCGTTCCAAGCGTTGTCCCATTTCCGTATCCGGACCTGCTACCTCGTTATGAGTGTCCATCCATTGGATGTACTCTTTTGCCATTTTGGCTACATCCTCGTCGGATAGAGTAGCGGCATGCGCTACATCAGTCGCGGCATTAATCACTTTTTTCGTATTAATGGTCTTGCCGCCAATCTTGAATTGGGCGGAAACCGTTAGGCTCACTCCTGCTAAGAAAGCCAAGGACAATAAGATTTTTTTCATGTTTTAAATTAGTTAGTTGTTTGTGATAAATAATTTTCGATCTGTTGAAAAGTAGCGTCTTTCAACAATACTTTTTTCTCTTTGTTTAATAGATATAATGTGGGTATCGCTTTTAAGTCGTAGATCTCGTCGTTTTTAAGCGAAACACTTTTGTCGTATGAGTTGATCCAATCTTTAGGCATGACGGAAACATGCTCTTTCCATGCGTCCAGATCCTCGTCCGGATAAACGGCTAAGATCTTTAGTTTGTTGCTTTTTGAAAATTCATTGATCAAGAAGGACGATTCCATTTGTCTGGTTATTTCTTGACAAGCATGGCAGTCCGGATTATAGAAAAATAATAATAGATAATCCGCTTTTATATTGTATAATTTCCCGGTTTGTCCGTTCGCTAATGTGTACGTGAAATCGGTCGCAGGCGTCCCGATTCTGTTTTTTAATGCGAGCTCTAGCAAATGGGCGGGACGTATCTTTTCCACATCGCTTAATGACGAGGATTCGGTAAGATATTCCAATACTGCTATATACATTTCCTCATTCCTTAGGGGGGAGTTCGGGTCGTATAGATATTTCTCCATCATCTCGGAAAAGTACTGAAACATGGCACTGTCTTGTTCTGTTTGTTTCATCATCGCTTTTACGGAAGAAGACATAGCCGCAGGCGAGACATAGTTCATCAAATCTATATAGTTGGATAATGCCTGCTCGGTCACTTGAGGTTCATGGATATAGGTCGTATCCTTGAAGTCGAATTTATCCCAATAATGTTTCACTAAATATTCGGCCCTTTCCACTGGGTCCGTGATTAAGGTGGGGACCGAGACCATTTCAAAGGTGGGTGGCGCTACATTGGATTCCTCCGTTTTTTGATTGCGTTGACCACTGCATGCGTTGACGGTCAACGTCAACAATAAAACATATAGATATTTCATATTCATTCATATATTTATGTTTCAATCCACAAATATATAGTATTTTTTTTATCTTTGTTAAATTAAAACAGCAAAAGGTAGAATATCATGGATTTTCGATTAAAAGTATTTCATAGCGTAGCTTGTAACTTAAGCTTCACGAAAGCGTCCCGGGAATTGTTCATTAGCCAACCCGCTATTAGCAAGCATATCCATGAGTTGGAGGTTCAGTATAAGACGCCTCTCTTTGAACGAACAGGTAGCCAGATCCGTTTAACTCGTGCGGGCGAGTTGTTGTTTTCGCATACCCATTCCTTATTGGCTTCGTATCGTCAATTGGATTTCGAGATGAATCTGTTGACAAATAATTTTCTGGGGGATTTACATTTAGGTGCCAGTACGACAATATCCCAATATGTTCTTCCGCCCGTGCTTGCTTTATTCATTAAGATGTTTCCGGATATACATGTATCTGTATTGAATGGGAATAGCCGGGATATAGAGTTGGCTTTGCGAGATGGAAAAATAACGTTAGGATTGGTGGAAGGGACTACCCGTCAAAATACGATGCATTATATACCTTTTATGAAGGATGAGTTAGTGGTTGTCACTCATGTAGGGTCTAAGTTGGCTGCTTATGACGAACTGACGTTGGAACAACTTTGTGCTTTGCCCGTAGTACTTCGTGAAAACGGCTCCGGTACGCTTGAGGTCTTGGAGGGGACCTTGGCAAAACACCAGATCAAACTGTCGCAATTGAACGTATTATTGCAGCTAGGTAGTACGGAGAGTATCAAATTATTCTTGGAAAATTCCGATGCTTTGGGAATTCTTTCTATTCGGGCGGTGACACGTGAGCTGATGGCTGGACGTTTGAAAGTGATCGATATTGAGGGCTTTAAGGCCGAACGGACTTTCTCCTTTGTGGAGCCGCAGGGACAGAACAGCGGTATGGAAGAAAGTTTCATGCGTTTTGCCAGTCAACATTGGCAATAACTTTAGGTTATTCGCTATAAAAACTTGTGAAGTAAGGGATCGGATGAAAATATGTACTTTCGCGAACGAAATCAAATAATGATATGTTGTACTAAATAAATCAATAATTATGTTTAGTGAAAAACGAGGTAACGTATTACATGGTGTCTTGCTGATAGCCCTTTTCTCTTGTTCCGCATTCTATATCGCGGAGTTCCAGTTTATTAAACAATTGTCATTCAGTCCGCTGATTGTCGGTATTATTTTAGGTATGTTGTACGCCAACAGCCTAAGAAACCATTTGCCGGAGACGTGGGTTCCGGGTATCCTGTTTTGTACTAAGCAAGTGCTTCGTGCGGGTATCGTACTATATGGGTTTAAGCTGACCTTCCAGAGCGTGATTGCGATCGGCCTTCCGGCAATCCTGATCGATATGGTGATCGTGGTGCTTACCATCTTGATCGGTGTTTGGGTGGGGCGATTGATGAAAATGGATAAAGACCTTGCTTTACTGACCGCCACGGGTAGCGCTATTTGCGGGGCTGCCGCGGTATTGGGCGCTGAACCGGTCGTGAAGTGCGAGGCTCATAAGACGGCGGTTGCCGTATCGACAGTCGTGATTTTCGGTACGCTTTCTATGTTTATTTATCCGGTGATGTACCGTGCGGGTATTCTTGATTTAGACCCGGAGCAAATGGGACTTTATACGGGTGCGACCTTGCATGAGGTAGCTCATGTGGTAGGAGCCGGTAACGCTATGGGAAAGGAAATTTCGGATACGGCTATTATTGTGAAAATGATTCGCGTTATGATGCTGGCTCCCGTCTTGGTGATGATGAGTTTTGCTTTGGCGCGTACCGCCGTGAAAGCCGTATCTGATAGCGTAAAGGAAACAGCAGCCGTTACAGCAAAACGGGGTAAGATCACAATCCCGTGGTTTGCTTTCGGTTTCCTGGCTGCGATTGGTTTTAATTCTTTTGATCTGTTGCCTCATGCAGTTGTGGACGGGATCAATAATATAGATACATTTATGTTGACGATGGCCATGACGGCATTGGGTACGGAAACTAGTATCGAGAAGTTTAAGAAAGCCGGAGCGAAACCTTTCATCTTGGCGGCAGTATTGTATATCTGGTTGTTAGGTGGTGGCTATTTGTTGGCGAAGTATTTGGTTTAACATAAATTGCTTGATGCTGTGGTGAGGGAGTGTCTTAATAAATTATTACCTTTGTGCCCAAAACAAGAAAAATAGAGAAAAGTGGTTTCAAAGGTAACAAAAGGTATTATAATTTCGTTCTGGCTGCTGTTTGCGATAGCGGTAGGTGCTGTAGTTTTATTGTTTTCAGCAATAGCCAAAGGCTCGATAGGCTATATGCCACCGGTCGAACAGCTTGAAAACCCGATTGATAAATATGCTTCACAGGTCGTGTCTGCTGATGGGAAAACACTCGGTATCTATGCGCATAGCCAGGATAACCGTATCATGGTCAATTATAACGATCTATCTCCCGATTTGGTGAAGGCGTTGATCGCAACGGAAGATGTCCGTTTTGCCGAACATAGCGGTATCGATGCGCAGGGACTGTTTCGTGCAGTTGTTAAGAGAGGCATTTTGATGCAGAAAAGTGGTGGTGGTGGTAGTACCATTACGCAACAATTGGCAAAGCAATTGTTTTCTCCAAGTGTTGACAATGTGATGGAACGTTTGTTCCAGAAACCGATCGAGTGGGTGATTGCCGTCCAGCTTGAACGTTATTATACGAAGGAAGAGATCATTAATATGTACCTGAATAAGTTTGACTTTCTTTATAATGCCGTGGGAATCCAGTCTGCTGCCCGTGTTTATTTCGGAAAGACGCCCAAGACGTTGAAGATCGAGGAAGCGGCGACACTTGTCGGAATGTGTAAGAATCCCTCTTATTTTAATCCCAGGCGCCATAACGAGCGGACACGCGGACGACGTAATACGGTTTTGGAACAAATGCAGAAAGCCGGCTATATAACGCAGGCGGAATGTGACTCGCTGAAGGCTTTGCCGCTCACACTTCATTTTAGCCGTATGGA
>USBV01000011.1 GCA_900553055.1 uncultured Phascolarctobacterium sp. | reverse complement strand
CGCCGCTATGCGTGACCACGCTACTAAATGTGAAACTGGCATGGACATTTTCGAAATCGTTGGTACCGGCGGTGATAATGCTAATAGCTTTAATATTTCCACTACCTCCGCTTTGGTAGCGGCTGCTGGCGGTATGAAGGTCGCCAAGCACGGCAATCGTGCTGCTTCCTCCAAATGCGGCACTGCGGACTGCTTAGAGGCATTGGGCGTTAATATTCAGCAGGACCCGGAAAAATGCGTGGAGCTGCTTAAGGAAGTAGGCATGTGCTTCTTCTTCGCTCAAAAATATCACACCTCCATGAAATATGTAGGCCCCATTCGTAAAGAGCTGGGCATTCGCACTGTGTTCAACATTTTAGGACCCTTGACCAATCCCGGTAGCCCCAAGATGCAACTGTTGGGCGTATATGACGGCTATTTAGTACAGCCCTTGGCTCAAGTACTCATTAACCTAGGCGTAACCCGCGGCATGGTAGTGTATGGACAGGATAAGCTGGACGAAATTTCCCTCAGCGCTCCGACCACCGTATGCGAATTCAAGGACGGCTGGATGAAGAATTATGTAATTAAACCCGAAGACTTTGGCTTTGAGCGCTGCACCAAGGCTGATTTGGTGGGCGGTCTGCCGGAAGAAAACGCTAAAATTACCCGCGCTATCTTAAGCGGCGAGCAAGGCCACAAGCGCAACGCAGTGCTGATGAATGCTGGCGCAGCGCTCTACATTGGTGGCAAGGCAGAATCCTTGGCCGATGGCATTAAGCTGGCAGCAGAAATTATCGATAGCGGCAAGGCTTTGGCTACTTTGGAAAAATTCATTGAGGTAAGCAATAGATGATATTAGACGAGATTGCGGCCTACACCCGCACCCGAGTGGAGGCACTGAAAAAACATAAGAGCCTATATGATGTGCGGGATGAGGCCGAAGGCCGCCCCGCAGGCAAGGATTTTTACGGGGCGCTGGCCGCGCCCGGCCTATCCGTCATCGCTGAGCTCAAGCAGGCATCGCCTTCTAAGGGGCTCATCGCGCCGGACTTCGAGCGCATCTTTTTAGACAAGGCTCGCCAGTACGAGGAGGGCGGCGCAGCCGCCATCTCCTGCCTAACGGAGCCGAAGTTCTTCCTTGGCAGTGACGAATATTTGGGCAAAGTGCGGGCTGCTGTACAGCTGCCCATCCTGCGCAAGGATTTCACCATCGATGAGTACCAAATCTACGAGGCCAAGTGCCTTGGCGCGGACGCAGTGCTACTAATTTGCAGCCTGCTTAGCGAGGCACAGTTGGCCGAGTATTTGTGCCAAGCGCATGAGCTAGGCCTGAGCGCTTTGGTAGAAGCACACGATGCCGATGAGGTAGGCGCGGCCATAGCGGCCGGAGCTGGCATCATCGGCGTGAATAACCGCAACCTGAAGGATTTTAGCGTTAATCCGCTCAACAGCCTGCGGCTGCGGGAGCAAATTCCGTCGGACAAGATTTTTGTCGCCGAAAGCGGCATCGCCAAGGCGAGCGATTGCGCTGGCTTGAAGGCCGCAGGAGTGCAGGCGGTGCTGGTGGGCGAGGCGCTGATGCGTAGCGCAGACCCAGCAGCCATGCTGAAGGAGATGCGGGCGTGATGACTAAAGTAAAAATCTGTGGCCTCACTCGCAGCGAAGATATTGAGTGCGCTAATAAAGTAAAGCCTGACTTCATCGGTATGGTGTTTTACGCGAAAAGTAAGCGAACCGTAACTGCACAGCAGGCAGCGCTGCTGAAGGCCATGCTGGCGCCGAGCATCAAGGCTGTGGGCGTTTTCGTCAATGCGGAAATAGACTTTATTGCTAAACTGGCGCAAGCTGGTATAATAGATATAATTCAACTCCATGGTGACGAGGATGCGGACTATATTACGAGGCTGCACCAAGAGCTAGCTAACAAAAACGTGAGCGTGCCCATCATCAAGGCCATCCGCGTGCGCAGTGAAGAGTCCCTGCTCAATTTAGAGCAGTATCAAGTAGACTTCTTCCTCTTCGACACCTATAAGCCCGGGCACTATGGTGGCACAGGCGAGCGCTTTAACTTAGAGCTGGAAGGCGTCACTATTCCCAAGCCTTACTTTATCGCCGGTGGCTTGGATGCTAGTAATGTAGCTCAGGTCATCGCCGAAAATCCTCATGCTTACGCAGTTGATGTGAGCGGTGGTGTGGAGGACAGTGCGACAGGCCTTAAGGACGCACAAAAAATGGCGGATTTTGTAGCACAGGTAAAACAACTTTAATATAAAAAACTTAACTAGATAAAAGGGGAGAGAAAAGACATGACCAAGGGTAGATATGGTATTCACGGCGGCCAATACATGCCGGAAACACTGATGAACGCAGTGCTGGAGCTGGAGGCAGCCTATGATAAATATAAGGATGATCCGGAATTTAAGGCCGAGCTGGCCCAATTATATCGTGAATATGCGAATAGACCGTCCCTCTTATATTATGCAGAGCGTATGACCAAGGATTTGGGCGGTGCCAAGATTTATTTGAAGCGCGAGGATTTGAACCACACCGGCGCGCACAAAATCAACAATGTTTTGGGCCAAATTTTATTGGCCAAGAAAATGGGTAAAAAACGCGTTATTGCCGAAACCGGCGCCGGTCAGCATGGTGTTGCTACTGCAACTGCTGCTGCGCTGATGGGCATGGACTGCGTTGTTTATATGGGCAAGGAGGACTGCGAACGCCAAAAGCTGAATGTGTTCCGCATGGAGCTCTTAGGCTCCAAGGTTGTGCCCGTGGAAAGTGGCACCGGCACCCTGAAGGATGCTGTAAACGAGGCTTTGCGCGTATGGACTGAGCGCGTTGAGGATACTTATTATGTATTGGGCAGTGTTATGGGCCCGCATCCTTATCCTGCCATCGTACGCGATTTCCAAAAGATTATCGGCGAAGAAATTAAGGCGCAAATGCTGGAGAAGGAAGGCCGCCTGCCCGATGTGCTCATCGCCTGTGTAGGCGGTGGCTCCAACGCTATGGGTATGTTCTACGACTTTATCGAGGACAAGGATGTGCGCCTGATTGGCGTTGAAGCGGCCGGCCTCGGCGTGGATAATCCCAAAAACGCCGCTACTATCGCTAACGGTCGCCTGGGCATTTTCCACGGCATGAAGTCCTACTTCCTGCAGGATGAATACGGCCAAATCGCGCCCGTATATTCCATCTCTGCCGGCCTTGATTATCCCGGCATCGGCCCCGAGCACGCTTATCTGCACGACATTGGCCGCGCTGAATATGTGCCTGCTACGGACCAAGAGGCTGTGGACGCCTTCAACTATCTATCTAAAATCGAGGGCATTATCCCTGCTATCGAAAGTGCGCATGCTGTGGCTCACGCCATGAAGATTGCGCCCACTATGGACAAGGATAAGATTATCGTCATTAATATTTCCGGTCGTGGCGACAAGGACGTTGCTGCAATCGCACGCTATATGGGGGTGGACTTACATGAGTAGAATTCAAGAGGCATTTGCAAAAAATAAAAAGCTGTTCATCGGCTTCGTAACCGCCGGTGACCCCAATTTGGCAACCACTAAGGAGCTGGTGCTGGCCATGGTGAAGGCCGGTGTGGGCATTGTGGAATTTGGCATTCCCTTCTCCGACCCCGTGGCCGAGGGCCCCGTTATTCAACGTGCCGATTTGCGTGCGCTGGAGGCTGGCACTACTACCGACAAAATCTTTGACCTCGTGGCCGAGCTGCGTCAGGAAACCCAGGTACCACTGGTATTTTTGACCTATGCTAATCCGATTTATGCCTATGGTGCCGAAAAATTCTTCACCCGTTGCGAAGAAAGCGGTGTAGACGGCGTCATCATCCCCGATATTCCTTACGAAGAGCGCGAAGAAATGCGCCCCTATAGCGAGCCGCACAAGGTAGCGCTGGTGCCGCTTATTGCGCCCACCTCCCGCGACCGCATCCAAAAGATTGCGCAAATCGGTCAAGGGTATATCTACATCGTGTCCTCCCTGGGCGTTACCGGCGTGCGCAAGGAGATCACCACCGATATCAATGCTATTGTGGACGAAATCCGCAAGGTTACCGATGTGCCCTGTGCTGTGGGATTTGGCATCGCCACTCCCGACCAGGCCTATGCTATGGCTAAAGCTAGCGATGGAGCCATCGTGGGCAGTGCGATTGTGAAAATCGTGGAAAAATATGGCACCGAATCCCCCCAATACGTTTATGAATATTGTAAGGAAATGGTAGAAGCTGTAAATAAGGCTGCAGACGCAGTATAAGCCCCTCTGCTCCCCTCTAAGAACACCTCGACGCAAACAATTGCGTTGGGGTGTTTTGGCTTCTTAATGTGAAATATTAGCTTCATATTTTGCAATTGATGAGGTTATGTGCTACAATATATGGGTATTTCTATTTTTAAGGAGTGATTTATTTCATGCAAGCTGTCGAAGACAAAAACAAAGCGGGCGGCATTTTGGGCCTGATTGAAAGGATCGGTAACAAGATTCCTGATATTACCATTCTTTTTATCGGTGCCTTCGTAATTTGCTGCGTGCTTTCCGCTATTTTATCCACCATGCACTTTGGTTATGTGCACCCGACCACCGGCAAGGAAATCGTTGTAAACAATATGCTCAGTGGCAAAAACCTCGTAACGCTGCTGTCCAAAATGGTTTCCAACTATTCCGGCTTTCCGCCGTTGGGCATGGTTATCGTAGCCACTCTTGGTATCGGCATCGCCGATGGCTCCGGCTATATCAACACTGCGTTGAAAAAGATTTTGGCCGTAACCCCTAAATTTTTGATTACCCCGATTATCATTCTCGTAGGTATGCTGAGCCATCTTGGCCCTGATACCGGCTATGTAATTATCATCCCCGTGGCTGCGTATATGTTTTATGCTACCGGCAAGCATCCCTTGGCTGGTATCGGCGCATCCTTTGCAGGTATTGCCGGTGCTTTTGCGGCCAACTACACTCCTTCTGCGATTGACCCCGTTATTCAAGGCTTCACCCAAAGTGCAGCGCAAATCATCGATCCCAGCTACCAAGTAAACGTACTGTGCAACTATTTTTACGCCTTTGGTGCTACTTTCGTGGTTATTCCCAGCTGCTGGTATGTAACCGAGCGTGTTGTGGAGCCTTGGCTGTGGAAAAACTGCCCGCTGGACGAGGATATCGATGTGGGCGAGGATGGCAATACCGAGGTTACCCCGCGCGAGAACAAAGCCTTCTATGTAGCTACTGCAGTGCTGTTGGCCATGGTTGCAGGCCTTGTAGCCCTGTTGATTCCGCAGGACTCTATTTTGCGTGACTCTAATGGCATGCTGGCTAGCTTTAAAGCCCCTGTTATGCAGTCCATCGTGTCCCTGCTCTTCATCTTCACTGGCGCTGTGGGCCTCGTTTATGGTGTTTTGGTAGGCAAATTTAAGTCCTCCAAGGACGTAACTAAGGCGATGGAGGATATCACCAAAACCTTGGTACAATTAATTGTCTTCTATTTCTTTGCTGCGCAATTCCTGTATGCCTTTGGCGCTTCCAATATGGGTGCGCTGATTGCTGTTGCTGGCGCAGAATTCCTGAAATCCTTGGCGCTGCCGCCCCAGGTTACTGTTTTTGGCATCATCATCTTTGTAGCCTTCCTAAATTTGATCATTACCTCCGCTTCTGCAAAATGGGCCATTTTGGCACCTATTTTCGTGCCCATGCTCATGGCTGTGGGCATTGCGCCGGAGCTGACTCAGGTGGCCTTCCGTGTCAGCGACTCTGCTGTAAACGTTGTTACCCCGATGTTTGCCTTCTATCCCTTGATTATTCTGTACTGCCAAAAGTATGTGAAGAGCGCCGGCATCGGCACATTGAGCTCCTTGATGCTGCCCTACACTGTGGCACTGCTGGTTAGCCTCACCATTATGCTGTATGTGTTCTGGGGCTTGGATATTCCCTTGGGTTTGCAAGCAGATTATGTTTACCCGAGAAGAATGTAGTTTGTACCTTCTGAACGACCTGCGTGGTATTTACTATTTTATTGAAAGGAAGTTTTGAAAATGTCATCTATGCAAGAGCGTTTAACAGCGCGTTTTTTGCGCTATGCTGCGATTAATTCCCAAAGCGTGGAGGGTGCTCCCGTGGTGCCGTCCACTCCCGGCCAACGCCAATTGGCCGAGCTTTTGAAGGAGGATTTAGCTGAGCTGGGCCTCGTGGACCTGGCAATCAGCGAATATTCCGTGCTCACCGGTCGCCTGCCCGGCAATCTGCCTGCTGGCTACCACAAGGTTCCCACTGTGGGCTGGGTTGCGCACCTTGACACCGTCAATGTGAACCTGTCCGGCGATGTACATCCGCAAATCGTCAAAAATTATCAGGGCGGGGACGTACTTTTAAATGCTGAAAAGCAAATCTACATCAAGGTTAGCGAGCATCCCGAGCTGGGAAAATACATCGGCAGCGATTTAATCACCAGCGATGGCACCTCCGTGCTGGGTGCCGATAACAAGGCTGCTATTGCCAACTTAATGGTTGCTTTAGAAACCTTAAAGGCCGACCCCAGCATTCTGCACGGTGATATTTACGTTTGCTTCGTGCCCGATGAGGAAGTGGGCCTGTGCGGCTCCAAAAAGATGGACTTTAGCAAATTCCCCGTTGATTTTGCTTATACCATCGACTGCTGCGAGCTGGGCGAGGTTGTTTACCAAACCTTTAACGCTGGCAGCGCTACCATTAAGGTGCAGGGTGTAACTGCTCACCCCATGTCTGCCAAGAACACCTTGGTTAATCCTACCCTGGTGTGCGTGGATGTAATCAACTGCCTCGATAGAATGCAAACTCCGGAGCATACCGAGGGCACCGAGGGCTTCATTTGGGTGGAATCCATGCAAACAAATGTGTCCGAAGCAACCTTGAACCTTAAGATTCGCGACCACAGCAAGGCCATGTATGAAGCTCGCAAAAAGTTCATTACTGACGCTGTGGAATATGTTAAGGCCAAGAACCCCAAGGCTAAGGTGCAACTGAAGATTGTGGATGTTTACGGCAATATTGCAGACGCCATCACCCCCGAAAACCGCGCCTGCGTGGACCATATTTTCGAGGCTATGCGCGAGCTGGGCATCACTCCCAAGGATATTGCTATGCGCGGTGGCACCGATGGCTCCTTTATTTCCACCAAGGGTATTCCCACTCCTAACTATTTCACTGGCGCTCACAACTTCCACTCCTATGCCGAGTTTATGCCCATGACCGCGGTGGAAAAGAGCTGCCAGATGACGCTGAAGCTGATTGAGCTGATTACGAATTAAGCTAGCTGATTGTTAAGCTTCTCCTCATATCAGAATGTAATTGCTTTAGTAAAATTATAACCGTAGTTAGACATAAAATAAGCGCCTCAGGGTTTAAGTAAGCCCTGGGGCGCTATTTAGCTTTATTTACGCTTTTCGCTGATAAAATCATTGGTTAGCTTATTATTTTCTAGTGCCGCACGATACTGCGCAAGGCTTAAGGTTACCTTGCCACTGGCAATGCCAATCTGCTGCTGCTCCTTGAGCTTAGCAATGGTGCGGTTTATGGTTTTTACGGTCATGCCCAGCTCCTCACGGATTTCCTCGCGTGTTTTGTTCAGCTTAAAGGAGCCCTTAGACTCAATCTGGCCCTGCTCCGCATTTTTAAGCAGGTAGTCCATGAAGAGATAGGTTGGGGGATAAAAAAGCTTGGCGCCACGATTATAGGAGGAGCGGTACAGCTTAAAGGCAATCTCTTTAGCAATAAGCCTTAAAAAATGCATGTCCTTGGACAGCCACATTTCAAAATCCTTGCGCGAAATCATAAAGGCAATGCATTCGGTGAGTGTTTCGATAGTAACCGAGGTCTTTTCCATACCTGCAACAATGGCTACCTCGCCGATAAAATCCACGGCTTCATTCTTCTCTATCATAAAGACATTGCCATTTTCAAACTCATTGATAACTCTGTGGTCACCGTGCACAATGATACCAAAATAATCCAAGGGATAGTCCTTTTGGTGAATAATATACCCAGGCGGAAAGGTGCGAATCGTATAACGCTCTAAAAGCTCACTAGGCATATGCTCAAAATAAGTCTTGGCGGCAGGGTACTTTTCCAGGAGTTCGTCCAGCTTCATCTTCACACCACTCGCTTCCCTCAAAATAATAAGAAAAATAACTGTTTTAAGAAAATCATACCATAAAAATACCCTTTTGTCCTTTTTTTGAGAAGAAAAAATATGCTAAAATCCTAGCATAACATTTAATAACGCAGTTTTACTGCCTATAAGGAGGATTTTAGTGTATGAAAAAAGAGAATTATCTCTATAGCGGCCTCGGCGAACGCCTGAGCTTTGAATGGAAAATCTACATTGCCGCTCTTGTATTTATTATTATTGCTGATTCTATCGGCCAAATTCGCATACCTGTGGGACCGGGAGTGCTGATTTTGTTCCCAATTTTCTATTCAATCTTTTTGGGTATCCTGTCCGGACCTCAGCTAACCAAGTTTTTCGATAATAAGGCAGTAACCGCTGCTTCCAAGCTGGTTATCGTGTGCATTTGCCCCTTTATTGCTAAGCTGGGCATCAACGCAGGCGCTAATATCGAAACAGTTATTTCCGCAGGTCCGGCACTGCTTTTGCAGGAGTTTGGCAACTTGGGCACGATTTTATTATCCTTGCCCGTGGCACTTTATTTTGGCCTAAAGCGTGAGGCTATCGGTGCCTGCCATTCCATCAACCGCGAGACTAATCTGGCGTTGGTGCAGGATGTGTTTGGCCCCGAATCCCCGGAAGCACGTGGTAGCCTTTCTATTTACATCATTGGCGGCATGGTTGGCACGATTTACTTTGGCTTCATGACGACGATTATCGCCTCTTTAGGCTGGTTTCATCCCTATGCACTGGGTATGGCCGCTGGTGTCGGCGCAGGTATTATGATGGCTTCTGCAACCGCCAGCCTCACGGCCATGTTCCCCGATATGGCGAGCCAAATTTCTGCACTTGCTAGTGCCAGTGAAACTATTTCCGGCATCGACGGTATTTACATGGCTCTTTTCGTGGGTATTCCCCTGTGCAACTGGCTGTATAACAAGCTGCAGCCCCGTCTTAACCCTGCTGACTCTTGTGATGAAGTAAAGGAGGAAAAATAATGCGTTATATAGAATGGGTAGCAATGTTTATGGTGGCAGGTCTTGGCATCTGCCTGGCAAATTTTGTGGGCTTTAAGGTTAGCTTTATGGTATCTTTGCCCGGTGTTCTAATTCTTTTGGGCATTTCCCTTGTTTCTGTATGGTTGAGCAAGGTGATTCCTCTGCGCCTGCCTGTAATCGCCTATTGCTCTATTTTGGGTCTGCTGCTGGCTTGCCCGCTGTCACCCGTGCGTGAAACCGTTATCGCAGCCGCTGGCAATATCAAATTCACCGCGCCCTTAACCATGGTTGGTGCTTATGCCGGCATTTCCATTAGCGATAAGCTGCGCGAGTTCGTGGCCCAAGGCTGGAAGATGGTGCTCATCGCCTGCCTCGTTATGACCGGTACCTTTATTTGCTCTGCTTTTATCGCCAATATGGTTCTTTCCTGGACCGGAGTTATCTAAGAGCATCTAAGGGTATATTGGAGTGATTAGCTTTGCTAGAAGAAAAAAAACAAGAAAAAATACAATGTGATATCCTTATACGCGACTGCTCCGCCTTGGTGGAGGGCATGCAAATAAAGGAGCATCTGGCCATTGCCATCAAGGACGGCAAGATTTTAGATATTCTGCCGCAAGCGCAAGCAGGCAAGTATGAGGCTCAAGAAATTATTACTGAGCAAGATAAGCTGTGGCTGCCCGGACTAGTGGATGCGCATATGCATACGGGCCAGCAGCTTTTGAAGGGCAGGGTACTGGACGAGCTGCCCATGATCTGGACGCGCATTATGTTGCCCTTTGAAAGTACAATGACGGCTGCCAAGATGCGCCTGAGCGCGCAGGTGGCGGCGCTGGAGCTGATTGCCTCGGGCACGACGGGCTTTGTCGATGCTGGTAGCTACTACATGGAAGAGGCCGGCAGGGTGTACCTCAAGAGCGGCTTACGCGGAGCCTTGAGCCACTCAACCATGGACCAGGGTAATTTTCCCGCTTCCATCAAGGAAACTGCTGCGGAAGCCTTGGCGAAAACTGATGCGTTATATGACGAATTTCACAACAAGGGCAATTTGAAGGTGTTTTATGCGCTCAGAGCGCTGATGAACTGCTCAGAAAAGCTCATCACCGGTGCAACAGAGCGTGCTGCGAGCCGTAAAACCTACCTCCAGGCCCATATGAATGAATATGCGGGCGAAGTTAACTACACCCTGGAGCGCTATCAGCTGCGTCCATTTGAATACCTTGCCAAGCTTGGTGCTGTGAGTGCTAATTTCCTCGCCGCCCATTGCTTGATGCTTTCGGCAAAGGAGCGCTCTATTTTACAGGAGCATAGGGTGAAGGTTGTCCATTGTCCGTTTAGCAACTGTGGCAAGGGCGTGCCCGATACGCCAGCGCTGCTGGAAGCAGGTATTGATGTTGCGCTTGGTACGGATGGTGCCGCTCACGGTGGCCTCAGCCTGTGGAACGAGATGAAAATCTTCCGCTCCGTGATGAACGCTTTTTGGGGCACAAGGCTGGCAGAGCCTGCGATTATGCCTGCGAAGGAGATTTTACGGATGGCCTTTGGCGGCAGCAAGCTGTTGTGCGAGGGCAAGCATAATGCCGATGGACTTGCATGCGGCGCACCTGCGGATATGATTGCCATCGACTGGAGTGCGATTCATTTGTGCTCCTCAATGAATCCTTTAAACAGCCTGCTGGAGTGCGTCAATAGTGGCGATGTGTGTGATTCCATGGTTGCGGGCAAGCTCCTTATGCGCAAGCGGGAGTACTTAACCTTGGATAAGGAAGCAATCACGCATGAGCTAAAGGAATATATCAATCAGAAGCAGGGCAGGTAGCCTTATGGAGATGACTTTATGCATTATTGCCGTCGCCAATGCGCTTGTTGGCTGGAGCATTGGCATTTGCGGCATTGCGGGCTTTCTTTTGCCCATGCTGTATACAGCGGCTTTGGGGTATTCGGTGGAGCTGGCTTTGGCTGCAAGCTTTTTGGCCTTTCTTGTTTCGGGCGTTATTGGCTCGGTGAACTATTATAGGGCGGGCAATCTTGCGGTTCCAGCATGTCTCAAGCTTAGCGCAGGCAGCATCATAGGCGCTTATGGTGGCGTCATTTTGCAAGGCTTGATTACGCAGTCGGCAGCGAAGACGATTCTATATCTGGTAGTGCTTGTCTCAGGCCTGTCTATTATGTATCGTCTGTGGCAGGAGCAGCATAAGGCTCAGATTGTGGACGATAAAGCTGGCAGTGAGAGTGATGGCGAGAACGGCATTGTTAAGAATACTTGCTTTTTGGTGCTGTTAGGCGCTGTGACTGGTGCCATTTGCTCGCTTTCCGGTGCTGGCGGGCCGATTCTTGTTATGCCACTCTTGGTTATGCTGGGAATTTCGCCGCGCGTGGCGGTTGGTATAGCGCTGCTAAACTCCGTGTTTATCGCTGTGCCGGCCTGCATGGGCTACCTTGCTCGAGTGGAGCTGGGGCAGGTGTGGCAGCTGATGCTGCTGGTATGTGTGAGCCATGGCTTGGGCGTGCTTGTTGGCAGCAGGATGGCTAGTGTTGTGCCTGTGAATGGGCTTAAAACTTTTGTAGCTGTGTTTTCGGTTGGTATTTCATTATATATGCTCATGTAGATACAACATTTTTCTAAATAAATAGTAAGCACCTCGGTGAGGCGAAGAATTGACTTTCGAAGTCATATCTTTCGCTGCACCGGGGCGCTTTTTTGTATCCAGCTGATTGATTTTTCACGATAGTATGGTATAGTGATAGTAAGCGTGCAATACTAGGTAACATGAATTTAGGAGCGCAAATATGGATATTATAATTTATTATTTAATCGGCATTAATATTGTTGCCTTTATGGTCTACGGCCTGGACAAGCTTTTGGCCAAGCTCCACAGCTGGCGCGTGCCAGAATTGTGGCTGCTTATTTTGGCAGCGGCAGGGGGCTCTGTAGGCGCTTATCTTGCTATGCAATTATTTCGCCACAAAACATTGCATTGGAGGTTTAGGCTTGGGGTTCCGCTGCTTTTTATATTGCAGGCTGCGTTAGTGCTGTATTTAAGAAAGTAGATAGGGATAAAGAAAAATAGGCAAATTACCATCGTTAATGTAAAATGTGATATAATTTAAGGGAAAGGAAGCGCTACAAATAAACTAGCTTTAAATAATGTAATGTGGTGCTGGAGGTGTTTATTATGAGTGCAAATTGTTCACATAACTGTGCTGAATGCCATAGTGATTGTAATGAGCGTACTGCTCCCCAGAGCCTGCTTGAGCCGTTGAATAAAAATTCTTCTGTTAAAAAGGTTATTGGTGTGGTTAGCGGTAAGGGCGGCGTAGGCAAGTCCTTGGTTACTTCTATGTTGGCTGTTTTGGCTCAGCGCAAGGGGTATCAGGCGGCTATTTTGGATGCGGATATTACGGGACCTTCCATTCCCAAGGTGTTTGGGGTGCACGGCAAGGTTTTTGGTAATGAAGCGGGCATTTTTCCTGCGGAAACTAAGTGCGGGACGAGGATTATGTCCATCAATTTATTGTTGGCGAATGAGGGCGACCCTGTGGTATGGCGTGGCCCAGTGATTGCCGGGGCTGTTAAGCAGTTCTGGTCCGAGGTGAACTGGGAGCAGGTGGACTATATGTTTGTGGATATGCCTCCCGGAACCGGTGATGTGCCGCTGACGGTTTTCCAATCGCTGCCTTTGGATGGAATTGTTGTGGTAACTTCTCCTCAAGAGCTGGTGGAAATGATTGTGGAGAAGGCAGTGAAAATGGCTGGCTTGATGGATATTCCTGTTTTGGGCTTGGTGGAAAATATGGCTTATTTTGAGTGTCCTACTTGTCACGATAAGCATTATATCTTTGGCCAGAGCCATATTGATGCCTTGGCAGCGAAGTATAAAATCCAAAGCACTGCTCAAATTCCGCTTGCTCCGGCGCTGGCAGATTTGTGCGACCACGGCAGCATTGAAGATTTTTCAGGCAATTGGCTAGATAATATCCTGGAAAGAATTACAGAGTGAAAAATTCCCCACATGAGCTAAAGGTACAGCTTGTGTGGGGAATTTTTGTACGTTGGGGAGCACTTGCCTTAGCAGATAGAGAAAGTGTTTCTCCTGTTGTAACTGTTAGAAAAGTATATAATGCAAAACATTTAAGGATGCAAGGAGTCATTGTCCACACGATTAGGCCTGAATTATATGAAATGGGAGTAACCAAGGTAAATACTTTTACTGGTTGTGAAGTCGTTTGCTACGATAAAGAACGTTGTGTTTGCGACATTATTAAGAATAGAAACAAGTGCCAATTTGTTTACAGAGCTTTGCTATGGTGCTATACTTAGTTTAATGATAAATGTAGGGAGGATGATCATCATGGCTAAAAAAGTAGTAGTAATTTCAACCAGTCTTAGAGCTAATAGCAATTCTGATAAATTGGCTCAGGAATTTGCCGAAGGGGCAAAGCAGGCGGGGCATGAAGTGGAATATATATCTTTGAGAGGCAAAAAAATAGCTTTTTGCTTGGGCTGCTTAGCATGTCAAACCAAGGGTGAGTGCGTTATCAAGGATGATGCCTTGCCGATAGCTGAAGCTGTTTTGCATGCAGATGTCGTGGCTTGGGCTACACCTATTTATTATTACGAAATGTCCGGTCAGATGAAGGTGCTTATTGACCGCATGAATTCTATGTATCCTAAAGATTATAAATTCCGTGAGGTATATTTTTTAAGCGCGGCTGCCGAAGAAGAGGAAAGCGCACCTAAACGTGCTTTGGAAGGACTTAATGGATGGATTGACTGTTATCCCAAAGCAAGCCTTAAGGGAAGTGTTTTCTGTGGCGGCGTTGTAATGCCAGGTGATATCAAGGGCAATGCAAAGCTGGATGAAGCCAGGGAAATGGGCCGACAGGCATAATAAAAAAAGAGCAGGGCACAAGGCTCTGCTCTTAATTTTTTTATAGCAATTTGAATACGGTGTTAACGTTTACAGAGATGGTGATGTTTTTGGCTTCGATTTCGGTGGGAACGCTGCCATCAGCTTTGGCCATTTTGTTAAGCATGGGTCTAGCGGCACTGCGTTCTACCTGATTGACGGTGGAAAAGCTGGCGCTGAGCAGTGTTCCCAGAGTGCGACCACCGGCGTTTGCTACAACAGCAGCCTGTTGACGAGCATTTTCTACAGCCTTGGCTAAGAGCATGCTGCGATAAAGGTTTTTGTCGCTAAGGGTGTAGGTTATGCCGTTAATGTTATTAACGCCACTGGCTGTGATTTTATCGATAACGTTACCAAGCTTTTTTAGGTCACGAACAGTGATACGCAAGCTGGTTTCGGCCTTGTAGCCCGTAACCTTACCCTTATTATCATAAGTGGAATGGGTATTGTAGCTCATGGTGACAATATCTTCGCCAACGATGTTGAGGCCAAGCAGGCTGCGACGCATATCGTTGATTATTTGGGCTGAATTAGCTGTGGCCTGAGCTGCAGTAGTACCTTTGCCAACGATATTACAGTGCAGATAGGCCAAATCGGGAGCAACCTCCATGCTGGCCCCGGCGTTAACGGTGATGCAGTTTTCGTTAGGGGAAGCAGCTAGAGCAGGGAGGGAGTTCAATGTAGTAATATACAGGGTAAAAATTGCCAAAAGTAAAAGCTTTAGGGATGAGTAGATTTTGCAGTTGAACATAATAAAGCCTCCTTTTTGCTTTTATTATAGCACAAGTTTGGGCGCGTTAGGTATAAACAGAGCTGATTTCGTGTTATAATAAAAGCAAGAGGATGGTAATAAGCTTGCTATATCCGGCGAATATTTGTATAGATGGAGTTGAAGTACAATGACTAGAGAACTGCATTTTGGTGATAATGAAAAGTGTTTTCAGCTGGAAACCATTGAACAGAAGATTGTTAAAGCTTTGGATGCTTTACAAGAATTTACGGCAACGCCCGGGTGTGGGGTGACGAGGTTTCCTTATACCACAGAAGCGCGCGAGGCCTGTGCTTATCTTAAGGAGCGTATGGAGGAAGTGGGCCTTGCGGTGCGCATGGATAATTCAGGGGCTGTTATTGGCAGATTGGAGGGCAAAAGCCCGGCAACGATTATGATTGGCTCCCATTTTGATTCCGTCAAGCATGGTGGTGCCTATGATGGTATTGCCGGCGTTGTGTGTGCCATTGAGGTGGCGCGCCTGCTAAAGGAGTCAGGCGTGGAGCTTGGCTGCTCGCTTGAGGTTATCGCTACAAATGATGAGGAGGGCGCCAGATTCAATGTGGGACTATTCACCGGCAAGGTGCTTCTAGGACAGCTTAATAGCGAGGACCTGAAGGCTCAGGTGGATGCTGATGGAGTAAGTGTTTACCAAGCCATGGCTGCTTATGGCCTAAAGCCCGAGGAAATAGCCGAGCATAAACGTGATGATATTAAGGCCTTTATTGAAATTCATATTGAGCAGGGACCGGTGCTGGAAGCGGAGCACAAGGAAATAGGCATTGTTGATGTGATTGTGGGCATTAAGCGAGCCCGCATCAGGATTAACGGCAGGGCGGACCACGCAGGCACGATGCCCATGCATATGCGCAAGGATGCCCTTGAGCAGGCAACGAAGGTAATCAGTAAGATAGGGGATAGGGCTAGATTGTTCCGCAATTGTGTAGCTACAGTGGGCTATTTGCAGGTGGAGCCTAATGTTATGAATATTATCCCTCAGAGCGTTACCTTTGTGGTGGACATTCGCGGTGTAGATGAAGAAACCATTATGACTCAATATTACAGCCTGCTTGCTGACCTTGATAAAATGAGCCTTGAGTCCGGGCTGACCTATGATGTGGAAAATCTTCTTTATGCCGAGCCTGTGCGGATGGATGAAGAAATCAAAGGTCATTTTGAAACGAGCTGCATCGAGAGACAATATGATTATATGCATCTACCTAGCGGTGCAGGTCATGATGCGCAAATCTTTGGCGCTCAGCTGCCTGCAGCCATGCTTTTTGTACCCAGTGCTGGGGGAAGAAGTCATTGCCCGGAGGAAAAAAGTGAGGCTAAGGACCTTGCAAAGGCGGTGCTGGTGGCTTATGATGCTTTGCAAACCATGTGTGAGCTAATGTGATTGGAGGTATTTTTATGTTGATTACTACTACGCCTAGTTTTGAAGGAAAAAGAATTGTTGAGTACAAAGGCATAGTTTTTGGTGAGGTTGTTTCCGGCGTTAACTTCATCAAAGACTTTATGGGTGGCTTGCGCGATATCGTTGGTGGCCGCAGCGGTACCTATGAAAATGAACTGGCTGATGCTCGAGATAAAGCTGTGGAAGAGATGCTAAATCGCGCTAAGAAGATGGGCGCTAATGCTGTTGTGGGCGTGGATGTGGATTATGAAGTTCTTGGCGAAAAGAACGGTATGCTTATGGTTAGCGTGAGCGGAACTGCTGTGGTGGTGGAATAAAAATGAACCGCGGGTGCTGTGTAAATACACATTGCCCGCGGCTTTTTGTTAGCATGCTGACATTTTTAGTACCCTAGATGCTGTAAAAGTCCTGCAAGCCCTTCCATGATATCGTCATAGGTAACGTCAAAATCACCTGTATACCAAGGGTCGGCGATGCTTTGCCCCTTACGATGGGTATAATCTAAAAGGAGATGTACCTTATCATCAACATCGTCTCCTAACAGACGTCGCATGTTACGAATATTGTTGTTGTCCATAACAAGCAGTAAATCATAGTAGCGATAATCACGAGTAGTGACCTGACGTGCTGTTTTGCCGGCAACGCTGATGCCAAGTTGCGCCAGCTTATGCTTAGTGCCATGATGGACGGGATTGCCGATTTCCTCGCGGCTAGTGGCAGCGCTGGCAATTTCAAATTCATTAGCAATACCGCGCTTACGAACAATATCCTTTAATAAAAACTCAGCCATGGGTGACCTACATATATTGCCGTGGCATATGAATAGTATTTTGTGCACCTTTCGAAACCTCCGTAAATATGGGGAAAACGCCGCAACCATGCGGGTTTTCACCATTATGCTAAAATCTGTAGTTTAGCACATTTTAGCATAATGGCGTGCATTTTGCCACTCAAAAGTTGTAAAAAAGTTGTAAATCTAGGGCGACAAAAGCTGCTTTAAGTAGCAAGGTCGTCCTTTTATTTTTACATATAGTTATAGGATGGCTATAAACTGGTCTATGTCCGTGCTATAATAAACAGAGATTGTGATATGATCACATTGATATTGCGGGAGGGGAAAGTGATGAAGCTAGTAGTGCTTGTGGATAATAACACCTTTATTGACCAGTATTATTTAGGAGAGCCGGCATTAAGCATTTATTTGGAAAACGCAGGCCAAAAATACCTTTTTGATACTGGCTATAGTGATGTGTATTTAAAAAATGCTGCCGCTATGCAGCTAAAGCTAGATAATCTGGACGCGGTTATTATTTCCCACGGGCATAATGACCATACGGGAGGGCTGGCTTTTTTTCCAAAAACAAAGTCGCGCCCCAAGCTTATTGCCCATCCGGGGATTATGGATGCTAAAAGGGCGGAGGGTCTGGATATTTCTATTCCTGTTTCTGAAGAGTATTTGCAAGCAAGCTTTATTCCCGTTTTTACCAAGGAACCTTATTGGCTTGATGAAAGCTTAGTATTTTTAGGCGAAATCCCTCGGACAAATGCTTTTGAAAATAAGGAAGCTGTGGGCGAGCTTTGCTGCGAGCGCTGTTGGCAGGGTGACTATGTGCTGGATGATTCAGCACTGGCCTACTGCTCCGGCGATGGCATTTATATCATCACAGGCTGTTCCCATGCTGGCATTTGCAATATTGTTGAATATGCCAAAAAGGTCACAGGCAAGGAGCTGGTGAAGGGCATCATAGGTGGCTTCCATCTCTTTAGTGGCTGCTCCGAGCAGGCCGTGCAAACCATTGCCTATCTAAAAGCTAACGTAAAGGGAACAGTATATCCCTGCCATTGCACCAATTTGGCAGCGAAGGCAGCCTTGTATGGTAATTTATCGCTGGGCGAGGTAGGGGTAGGCCTTGAGCTTGAGTGGTAAGCATGAGCAGTGCATATTATGTTTGTGATATAATGATATCAGAATCTTAAAGGGGTGACCAAAGATGGCGATTTTAGAAAAGGAAACAGTGTTTACTGATAATATTAGACCGGTTCCGGCAAGTGAGCTGGAGGCGCGGCTGGAGCGCTTTCGCACTGCTATGGAGAAGCGTTATCCTGGCTGGGAAATGGTAGCGCTTAATCACAAGGTAGCAATGTATTATTTTACCGGCACCATGCAGGAGGGCGTGCTGATTATTCGTCCTCAGGATGCAATTTTGTGGGTGCGCCGCAGCTACGACAGAGCCTGCAAGGAATCGCATTTTGATGATATTCGGCCCATGCATAGCTTTAGGGAAGCGGCAGCCTTTTATGGGCAGTCGCCACGCATCATGTATATGGAAATCAAGCGTGCATCTGTGGATTGGGAGCGGATGCTGCATAAGTATTTTGCTTTTGAAGAAATCGTTGGGATTGATGCTGTTTTACAGGATTTGCGGATGGTTAAAAGCAAATACGAGCTGGAAATGATGGCTACTAGCGGCGCTATTCATGAGACTGTGCTGGATGTGATTGCACCAACGATGATTAAGGGTGGCATTAGCGAAGCACAGCTGGCTATCAATTTATATGGCGAGATGGTGGCACGAGGCTCCCATGGTGTGGCTCGCTTTAATCTGCCCATGGGTGAAGAGGTTATCGGCATTGCGGCCTTTGGCAAAAGCGGCTTGGTGCGCACGGCCTTTGACGGGCCTGGCGGTACCAACGGCACTTGTATTGCTGTACAGTCCATCGGCAATGCTTTTCGCAAGCTCAAGCCGGGGCGTTTGGTTTATTTAGACATTCCCTGCGGCTTTGATGGCTACCATACCGATAAAACTGTGGTTTATTACTATGGTGATATTAATAAGGATGAGCAGGGCGCCAAGATTTTGGCTGCTCAGGAGCGTTGCTTGGAGCTGGAGCAGGAGGTTGTTGCTATGATGGCTCCGGGCGTGGCTATTGAAAGCCTGTATTTGCGCACCATGGCCCGCTTTAACAATGTGTATGGGGACAGCTTTATGAACGGGGGCAAGTTCTTGGGACATAGCATTGGCCTAGTGATGGACGAGGCTCCGGCTATTGCCAAGGGCTTTAAGCAGCAGCTTGAGCCGGGCATGACCTTTGCTGTGGAGCCCAAAATTGCCCTGCCGGGTTTAGGCATGGTGGGAACGGAGAACACCTATGTTATCACCGAGCGCGGAGCCCGCTCCCT
>USBV01000010.1 GCA_900553055.1 uncultured Phascolarctobacterium sp. | reverse complement strand
GGCGGTGAAGCTCATGGTACCGCTAATGCAGTATACGGCGATAACACCTGCCAGGAAGAACTGGCCGGAAATCAAGGTGTAAATCAAATATTTACGGCTGGCCATCAAAGCCTCTTGGTTACGCTTATGCAGCACCAAGGGATAGCTTGCTAAGGTCAGCAGCTCGTAAAAAATGAAGAATGTCAACAGGTTTTCGGCCATCGCGATACCCATTACTGCGCTCATGCACATGGCAAATGCTGCAAAGTAACCGGTCTGCTCGCGCTCCTGGTTGCAGCGCATATAGCCGATGGAATAGAAGTTCATGGGCACCCACAGCATGGAGGCCAGCGTTGCAAAAATCATGCCCGCCGGGTCGGTGCGCAGGGTTAAGCCCACAGTATCAGTGATTTGGCACAGTGTCCATTGGTAAACATTGCCATCCAAAACGGCGGGCAGCATGGACAGAATAATGCCAAACTTGAGTACGGAAGCGATTACACTCCAGGCCTCGCGCAGGTTGGGCCAGCGTCTGCTGAAGGCAATCAAAATAACCGCAATAAAGGAAACACCTACTGCCAGAAAGGGTCTGCAATCTATAATCGTCATCTCAAGAACACCTCCGGCAAGCCTAATTTAATGATATCCGTAACAATGTCCACGCTGTAGAAGCCCAGCACCAGAATACCAATGCCCATTACGAAAATCGGCAGAGCCATGCTGAAGGGCAGTCCCAGCTTACCCTTGTGAGGATGCACCTCGGTGAGGGAAGCTTCGCGCTGTACAAACATTTGCTCAATGATACGGAAGAAGTAAATCGCATTCAGCAGGGAGCTGACTACCAGCACGGCAATGTAGAAATATTGCTGACCGGTGTAAGCACCCATCATCAAATACCATTTACTGAAGAAGCCCGCAGTTGGCGGCAAGCCAATCATGGAAAGTGCTGCCAGGGTTACGGTGATGGTGCTGATGGTCATCTTTTTATTCAAACCACCCAAGCGATACAAGTTAACCTCGCCAAAGCGATGCTCAACGCCACCGATAACTAGGAACAGGCTGCATTTCATGAAGGCATGGTTAATGATGTGCAGTACGGCGCCGATGAAGCCATACATGTTGCCCATGGCCATACCAATAGCGATATAGCCAATTTGGGCTACAGAGGAATAGGCTAGCATACGACGGAAGTCGTACTGAGCCATGGCCATAATGGAGCCAATCAAAATACCTGCGATACCCAAAATACCCAAAACGTTCAGTGCGCTGTGCATTACAGGGCTATCAACCTTGAAAATGTAGTACATGAAGCGAATCAAAGCATAGGCAGGAGCCTTACTCATGCAGCCTGCGATGAAGGCAGCTGCACCGGGATGAGCAAAGGTATAAGCATCGGGCTGCCAGCCGTGCAGCGGGAACAGCGCCATCTTAATACCAAAGCCAATGATGAAGCAGGCCACAGCGATAGCAAAGAGCGGCGTGCCGATAAAGGGAACAACTCTTTGAGCCAAGTCCGCCATGTTCAGGGTACCGGTCAGAGCGTACAGATAACCAACGCCCAAAAGGTACAGGGAAGCACCAATGGTGCCGATTAACAGATAACGGAAGGCTGCCAGCATGGATTTTTTGCCGCCGAGGGAAATCAATCCATAGCCGGACAGGGACATAATTTCCAGATAAACGTAAAGGTTAAATACGTCGCCCGTAATAATCATGCCGCACAGGCCCACGGTCAACAGACCAAACAGGGTGTAATAGCCACCCACATGGAGCCAATCCTCTTCCTTCACAAAGGGCTTGCTGTATAAAGCAACCATCATGGAAATAAAGGTTACCAGCACAGCCAGCACGCTGTTTAAAGGATCAAGGGCAAATTCAATGCCGATAGGAGGCTGCCAGCCGCCCATCCAATAGTGCCAGGTTTTGCCGCCGGTAGCGATAACGCGTTGGAGCACGGTGCAAGCACTGAGGAAGGCACCCACGATGGAGGCCATTACAATCCACGCGCCCAGCTCCTTTTTGATGCGGCTAAACAGCATGCATAAAAGCGATGCTGTTAAGGGCAGTAGAACGATAAATATTGGAGCATGCTGTGTCATTTACTTGCCCTCCTCAATACCTCTACTTCCTCAACGGAGCCATAAATCTCTTTAATACGCATCAAAAGTGCGATAGCTACGCCGGTGGTACCAAGGCTAACAACGATCGCTGTCAGCATCAGGCCATGAGGAAGGGGGTTAATATAGGCATTGGGGTCGGTGGTGATGCCATTTTGAATAGGAATCATCGCACCGTCCTTTTGGGCGAAGCACAGGTAGAAGAAAATAACTGCAACCTGCATAACATTCATAGCCATGAGCTTTTTCATGTAGTTTTTGCTCAAAACCATGCCATACACGCCTAAGAAAAAGAGAATCATAACCAGGGAGTAGATGCCTTTAGTTTTTAAAAACTCATTCAACACTTCCATCATCTTCACCCCTTTTCACGATTGCATCAAGCAGATTAATAATTGTCATCATTACGCAGATGGCAACGCCGATTTCAATGAGGAAAATGCCCATAGCATGCATTTCATGCTTCGGCTCCAGCACAATCGGCATATAATCATAATTTAGGAAATAGTCCGCACCGCCGAACAGAGTCAGCCAACCTGTGAAAGCATACAGGAAGGTACCTACGCCTGCCAAAACCACGGAGGTTTTTCCTAAAACATTAAACTTGGTATCAAAGCCCAAAATCAAGCGCGCCAAAAGCACGCCCACTGCCAACAGTGCACCAGCCTGGAAGCCGCCGCCCGGGGAAAACTCGCCCAAGCACAGTACATAAACACCATAGACAATGGTAAAGGGCACCAGCATACGAAAGGCCACATTGAGGATGAGGCCACCAAATGGTTCTTTCATCATTTGATAATCTCTCCTTCCTCCGGATCCTCCGGCTCCTCTTCAGGACGACGACCAACAGGATTGCTAGTGAGCACCAGCACCGTGGTCAAGCCTGCCAGGAACATTACCGAGGTCTCCCACATGGTATCGAAGCCTCTGTAGTCAATGATGACGCCGGTTACGATGTTAGGAGAGCCTGTATCCTCCGCACTGCGGGAAATATAGGTCGGGGTAACATGCTGGTTAGGGGCCGTATTGGCATCACCAATTTGCGGCAAATAGGTTACAACGGAGCAGAACATGCCCGTCATAATCGCAAGAATTACTGCAACTAAGCCACGCATTATTTACACCACCTGTCAATTTTTCTTAGTGAAGCTACAAAGAAGATTGTAGAAATAGTACCGATAACTGCCTCAGTAAAGGCTACGTCAGGAGAGCCCATCATCAAATAGAGCAGCACGGCACAGAAGCTGAAGCCGCTATAAATAATAGCTGCACTCAAAATATCCTTGCAGAAAATAACTGCGCAGGTAATCAGAATCAGGAAAATCAATAAAATTGCTTCAACAAGATATATCTGCATTTATTTATCCTCCTTTTGTCTGATATGGCCTACGGGCTCATCCGCACTGTGGTCCTGTTTTTCCAGGCCAACCAGCTTTTTGGCGCCCTTGGTTTCCAGTGTCCACACAGGATGACCGGATTTATAGGCTGCCTTACCCAAAATATGGGAGCCAATGGGGTTAGCCATGAACACAATGAGGAAGGCAAAGGCCATCTTCACAGCTGTTAAAGTGGGGCCCTCATAAATCATCAAGCCGATGAAGGAAAGGGTGCAGCCCAAGGTTTCACTATTGCCGGAGGCATGAATTCTAGAATAAAAATCCGGCAAGCGCAGCATACCAATGGCCGAGCCGACGAAGAAAACCAAGCCGCCCAGCATGAAAATAGCTGCAATAAGCTCTCTGAGAGAATTAAGACCGAATGCTTCAATCATATATTTTTACCTCCCAGGAATTTTGCGACGATAACAGAACCAATGAAGCCCAAAAAGGCGTAGGAAATGGCAATATCAACATACATATCCGGACGACCGTCGATATAGCCAAAAAGCACCAGGAGCAGAATCGTATCTGCGCCGATAACACCTAAGCCGTTCATGCGATCATAAATCGTTGGTCCGTAAAACAAGCGCTGCAGCATAGCACCAATAACAAAGAGGATAGAAACCATTAGGATAAAAAAGATTACATTCATAATTATTCCTCACCCTCCGCTACAGCAAAATCAAATTTTTCTCCATACAAATCAGCAACCTTCTTTTGCATAGAGCCATCCAAGACACCGGCAGCCGCGCCCTTCGTCAGAGCGTGAATCTCGTACAAGCCATCATCGGTAACGTTGATAGTTACAGTACCAGGAGTCAGCGTAATGGAGTTGGCCAATACTACAGAGGCCATGGGGTTATCCGCTCTAAAATAAAAGCGAACCACCTTCGGGTCGATGTCCAGCTCTTGCGCCGTTGTAGCCAACAAAACGTCGACATTGGCCAGAACCAGCTGCCACATAAGCCAGAAGAAGTACATGATGAATTTGGGGATGGATACACCAAAAACAAAGTATTGCTTGCTACCATCCTTATTAGGAACCAGCAGCAAGGGATAGGTTACCCAGGTAGTTAGCAAAGCCGTAATGAGGCCGTACACGATGAACTTGGTTTCTGTTCTACCCGACAAAACCATCCAAAACCCAAAAAGCACCACAAACATGGACAGCTTATGGATTAGGGACGAGCCCACAATATTCTTGTTGTTTAATACTCCCTGCTTTTCCACAGCTACCACCTTTCTTTATAATATTTTTGTATAATCTGAATACATGTATACATTTGACAAAATAGAAAAATCTCCTGCCTGTATTCTAAGTTAATACCAAAATAAAGTAATTATTTTTCCTGCAGGTTTATTTCCTTAAAGGAGCAGTCCTCCACTGGCAACATTCTTTGCGCCAATCGCTGCACGCGCTCAATATCAGCAGTGCCGCAAATTGTTACCCTGCCCACGCCCTCATTTTTAGCTAAACCTGCTTCATCTAAGGCCGCTATAGCAAGCTCGCTGGTCGCCTCTGCCGGGTCAATAATTGTAACCTCGGGGCCGAATTCTGCCGCAATCTGCTCCTTAATAAAGGGATAGTGCGTGCAGGACAAAATCAAAGCGTCCACACCGGCAGCCTTTAACGGTGCTGCATATTCAGCGATAGCTGCGGGCAGCTCCGGACTTGTGAACTGTTCACCCTCAATCAAGGGAACGAATTTAGCGCAGCCCATGGGATAGACCTCCGCCGTAGAATCCGCCGCTAAAATCGCCTTTTTATGAGCTTCGGTGCTGATAGTAAAGGGTGTGGCAAAAACGCCAATTTTTTTCTTCTTGCTGGCTGCTAAGAGCAGCTGCTCGCCTTTGGACATGCCCACAACGGGAAATTTGTGCTCTCCCTTCAGGCTCTCCACACCAAGCATGGTCAGCGTATTGCAGGCAATAACAACCTCTTTAACACCCTGTACCGCCAGCCAATCGATGATTTCTGCGACAAAGCCACGAATTTCCTGCTCCGGCCTTGTGCCATAGGGTGTGCGAGCTGTATCACCAACATATATAAAATCCTCATGTGGCAACAGCTGATGCAAGCATTTCAGAACCGAAAGTCCGCCCACGCCAGAATCAAGTACGCCAATAGGTGCATCCTTTCTCATAACCAAAAACCTCCTTTGCCATTATTATTATAACACCAATAACCTGTCAAGCCAAGATAAAGGATATAAAACACCTATTCTAACTCCACAAGGTTACGATAAGCTAAAAAATACACCGCCGATACTCAGTATCGACGGTGATAAGCACAGAGTCGTTAAAGCTTACACTGCTAAAGCATGCATATCAAGCTAACTACTTCTATTCTACACGATAGTACGCAAATAGTCCATAAATTTTTCGCGCAAATCTTCACGGCGCAGTGCATATTCACAGGTAGCCTGCAAATAGCCCAGCTTGTCGCCCACATCGTAGCGACGGCCCATAAAGTCATATGCGTACATAGCCTGCTTTTTAGCCAATACCTTTAGGGCATCGGTAAGCTGAATTTCGCCACCGCGACCAGGCTCAGTTTTTTCCAGAATTTCAAAAATCTCAGGCATAATTACATAGCGGCCTAACACAGCCAATTGGCTAGGAGCCTCCTCCACAGCAGGCTTTTCCACCATGTCGTTAACCTTAAAAATGCGCTCCTTTTCTGTAGGCGTGCTAGCCACAATGCCGTAGGAGGAAACCTTCTCTTTAGGCACAGTTTGGCAACCTAATACGCTGCCGCCAGTAGCCTCATACACATCCATCAGCTGGCGCAGGCAGGGATATTCATCGTTATAAACAACGTCATCACCCAACAGCACGGCAAAGGGCTCATGGCCGACGAAGGCCTTAGCGCACAAAATAGCATGCCCTAAGCCACGGGGCTCCTTTTGGCGGATATAATGAATATTGATATCTGCAATATCCTTAACCTGCTTGAGCAAATCAAGCTTGCCATGCTCTGCAAGGTTCATTTCCAGCTCAGGACTGCGGTCAAAATGATCCTCAATAGCTCTTTTAGTGCGGCCACTGACAATCAAAATATCGGTAATACCGCTAGCCAATGCCTCTTCAATAATATATTGAATGGTGGGCTTATCCACAATGGGCAGCATTTCCTTAGGGCAAGCCTTGGTAGCCGGCAAAAAACGCGTACCGAGACCTGCAGCAGGAATAACTGCTTTCGTAATCTTTTGCATGACACATCCTCCTTTAGTTATATTATACTATATATAATTCAAAATTTCCTTCGCATGCGGCAAAATAATATCGGGCTTAATCTTGCCCTTTTCCACATCCTCCATGCTGGCCTCGCCGGTCAGCACCATAATCGACAAAATATCGTTGTTGAGGCCAAAGGCAATATCCGTAGCTAAGCGGTCGCCCACCATGGCAATTTCATCCTTGGCAAAGCCGGTTTTATCCAGCACCACATCCACCATGTATTGATAGGGCTTGCCAAAAATCAGCTGCGGCGCTTTACCGGTGGCTGTTTTAATGAGCTCCAGCATTGCACCCGTATCGGGAATAAATTCGCCGCCTTCGATGGGACAGCGCACATCGGGATGAGTTGCCACATAGGGCACTCCCTTATCAATCAAGCGACAGGCTATGGTTAAGCGCTCATAGGTCAGCGTTTGGTCAAAGCCTACTACAACATAATCAACCTCTTCCTCCAAGCTATTGGTCAGCGTAAAGCCGGCCTCGCGAATAGTATCTAAAAGCTGGGACGTACCCAAAACAAAGAGCCTTGCGCCCGGCTTATTCTTGCTCATCCAATTAGTCAGCGCATCGGAGGAAATCAAAACCTCCTTGCGCGTCACCGGCACGCCCAATCCGTTCATCTTGTGCACATAATGTTCATGACTACGCGAGGAATTGTTAGTCAATAAATAATACTTGCGCCCCGCAGCAGTGAGCTTCTCAAAAAAGCCCTCCATGCCGGGAATCAATTCATTACCCAAATTGATGGTTCCATCCATATCAAACAAAAAGCATTTTATTTTCCTAATTCGCTCAAAATCATAGCTCACTTGCCGCTTCCTCCAATCGCTCCCATTTCTTGTCACGCTTACCTGCACAGGGGCAAAACATCTTCAACCTTATCCGCTAACAGCGTTGCACCGTGCTCAATTAAAAACTGGCGTCCACGAAAGCCCCAGCAAGCGCCAATACAGGGGATACCCGTATTAGCCGCCGTCAACAAATCTGTATCCGAATCGCCAATATAAATAGTACTTTCCTTAGCTGCGCCCAGCTTGTGCATCACTGCCACAAGCATATCCGGAGCGGGCTTGCGCGCAATGCCAGCCTGCTCGCCGCAGGCGGCGTCCAAAAGCCCCGGAAAATACTGCTTAGCCAGCTCCTGCACGCCATAGTCGGCCTTGTTAGAAACAATCGCCGTTTGGCAGCCCATGCTGCGAGCCTCCTTAAGCAGCGCCAGCACGCCGGGATAAGCGCAGGTAGTATCAGCGCAGTGCGCCTTGTAATACACATTAAAATCAGCAAAAACCTGCTCCTGCACAGCCTTGCTAGTGCCCGTGGTCACAGCGCGCTCAATCAGCTTGCGAATGCCGTTGCCCACAAACATGCGCACCTCATCCACAGTGCGCTGCGGAAAGCCATTCTTCTGCAGCGTATAATTAGTCGCCGCAGCCAAATCTGCCAGCGTATCCAAAAGCGTACCATCTAAATCAAAAATCAAGGTTTTATATCGCAAAGCTTCTTCCTCCCTCATCAGCACTATCAGCTCAAAAATAACTATCTATATCATAATATGGATGCAGCAAAAAGGCAATGCTTTTAGCAAAACAGAAAAAAGGTGCGTCAATGCTTCATAAGCATTAACACACCCTTGCTTCCGGATAGCTAAAGTATATCAATTCTTTTGCTTCAACAGCTTCACAATTTGCAATACCTCTTCCAAGCTAATATCCTTTTCCTTATTAGTCTCTGGTTGGTCATCCAAATCCACAAAGAAGCTAGCCATATTGCATTCTAGAAGACTATGCAATTTGAGCAGATTAGGTAGGGTTACGGGCACTCGGCCACATTCTATATTACACAGATGTGTCTGCGAAATCCCCATTTCCTTTGCCAGACCCGTTTGAGTCAAATTTTTTGCAGTACGTAATAGCCTGATTCTACGCCCAATCAGCTTGATTTCCTCCTGCATCATTTCCACCGCCTTTCGGTACACCCACAATTATTATCCTTGCAATATTCCTATATATATTTAGAGTATATCACGAAATGCAAATTTTTCAAGTCTTGTAACCCTATTTTTTATTTGTTTTCTGGTATATTTTCGGCTTGTTTATAATATCGTTAGCCCAGCAGTAATCTATCGCTAGCCATCTCCAAGCCACTAGCCTTTTCAAACATAGCCAAAAGGTCGGGAATCTCCAAATGCTGCTTTTCTTCACCCTGCACATCAATGATAACGCGTCCATTGTGCAGCATAATCAAGCGATTACCATAGCGCAGTGCGTCACGCATATTATGCGTAATCATCAGCGTGGTAAGGCTATCGCGAGTAACGATTTTTTCGGTCAGGGCAAGCACCTTAGCAGCTGTTTTCGGGTCCAGCGCCGCCGTATGCTCATCCAATAATAACAGCTTGGGCTTTTTTAATGTTGCCATCAGCAGCGTCAAGGCCTGACGCTGACCACCGCTAAGTAAGCCCACCTTAGCCGTCATGCGGTTTTCGAGGCCCAAATCCAGCTCCTTTAAGAGCTCGTAAAAGCGCTCATGCTGGTCGCTAGAAAGGCTCCAGCCCAAGCCCGGGGTTTCGCCGCGGCGCGCAGCCAAGGCCAAGTTTTCTTCGATCATCATGCCTGCTGCAGTACCCAGCATGGGGTCCTGGAATACGCGGCCAATATATTTAGCGCGCTTATGCTCCGGCTTCTTGGTGATATCCTCACCGTCAATGATGACCTTGCCCTCGTCAATTGGAAAAACACCGGCGATGGAATTAAGCATAGTGGATTTGCCAGCGCCATTGCCACCGATTACGGTAGCAAAATCACCAGGCTTTAAATGCAAGCTTAATCCCTGCAGAGCCCTTTTTTCATTAATGGTCCCAGGGAAGAATGTTTTATAAATATTATCTACCACTAGCATTTAATGCACCACCTTTCTGCCGCTAAGCTTAGCTTTAATGAGGGGCATGGACAGTGCCAAGGCCACCAGCACAGAAGTGAACAGCTTAAGGTCGTTAGGAGGCATGCCCATTGCCAGTACGGTTGCAATAACAATACGATAAACGATGGAGCCCAAAACTACGGAAACTAAGCAATTTTTAAAGGAGCGCGTGCCAAAGAGCACCTCGCCGATAATAACGGAGGCCAAGCCGATAACGATGGTGCCGGTACCCATGCCTACATCGGAGAAGCCATTGGACTGAGCGACCAGCGCACCGCTGACTGCAACCAAGCCATTACTTATCAAAAGGCCCAAAATAATCGTCACATCAGTATCCACGCCCTGCGCGCGAATCATCTGCTGATTAAATCCGGTAGCACGAATAGCAGCACCAATTTGCGTACCAAAGAACCAGTACATGAACGTGCCCACGATAACGGTCACAATTAAGCCCACAATCAAGGTGGTTTGCGCCATATTCATACCCAGCATATTACGCGCAATTTTAAAGGATGTATCCACACCCAAAAGAGAAAGATTAGCCTTGCCCATAATGCGCAGATTTACAGAATATAAAGCAATCATAGTTAAAATACCGGCCAAGAGAGCAGGTATTTTCATTTTCGTATGTAAAAGGCCAGTTACCACACCAGCCAAGGTGCCGGTAACGAAAGCAGCAAACAAGCTCGCAATAGGACCATAGCCCGCCACCATCATGGATGCCGCGGTAGCAGCGCCCAAGGGGAAGCTGCCCTCTACCGTCAAGTCTGCAATATCCAGCACCCTAAAGGTCACATATACGCCTAAGGCCATCAAAGCCCAAAGCAGCCCCTGGGCCACAGTGGGAATCAACAAATCGATCATTAGTAACATCCTTCCATTTCCTGAAATGTATTAGTACATAGCAATGCAAAAAGCTCAGCAAAATGTTCTAAAAAGTAACTCAAAAAGCTCTTTAAAAAGCTCTTATAGAAGAAAAGTCTGCCATATATAGGATATGGCAGACTTCATTTTTCCTAATATGGGGAAACTGGATTATTTAACTAATTCTGCACCCTTCAGAACGTCTTCCGGAACCTTTAAGCCAATCTTTTCTGCTTCCTTCAGGTTAACCATAGCCTTGAATTCCTTTTGAGCTTGAATAGCCATATCAGCAGGTTTAGATTTACCGCTCAGAATATCAGCAGCCATTTCGCCAGCTTGGAAGCCCAGCTTGTAGTAGTCAACGCCAAGGGTTGCCAGGCCACCGGCTTTAACCATGCCACCTTCACCGCAAATTACGGGGAGCTTAGCTTCTTCGGTAACAGAAACCAAGGTGGGCATTGCAGAAGCCAAAACATTGTCGGTAGGTACATAAATAGCTTGAACCTTGCCAACCAGGCTACGAGCAGCCTGTTGAATATCATTTACATTGGAAACGGTTGCTTCTTTAACAGTAACACCCTTAGCAGCAGCAGCCTTCTTCAGGATTTCGATTTGCAGCTGGGAGTTAACCTCGCTGGAGCAGTAAATGGTGCCCACGGATTTAGCATTGGGAACCAGCTTCAAGAGCAAATCTAATTGTTGCTCAACCGGGTTCATATCGGTGGTACCAGTAACATTGGTGCCGGGTTTAGCATTATCCTTAACCAGCTTAGCAGTCTTGTAATCGGTTACAGCGGTTGCTACGATAGGAATATCGCTGGTTACGTTAGCCACGGTTTGTGCAGCCGGAGTAGCAATAGCACAAATCAGGTTCACCTTGTTATTTACAAAGCGATGAGCGATGTTTTGCAGATTGGATTGGTCTGCTTGCGCATTTTGACGGTCATAAGCAATGTTTTGACCTTCCTTATAGCCCTTGGAAGCCAAGCCTTCTACAAAGCCCTTATTAGCAGCATCCAAAGCAGCATGCTCAACCAATTGCACAATACCTACATTAACCTTCTCGGCCTTTTTCGGAGCTTCCTTTTTGTCGCCGCCGCAGCCCATAACGCCCAGAGCCAAGGTCAGCATAAGGCCAGCAGCCAGTGCCTTAACTTTAGAATTTTTTAAAGAAAACATTTTTACCATCCTTCCATACTACATAATTTTAATGTATATACTGTAGATAAAATTATTGTATACTTTTTTTACTCGCTTGTAAATAACCTTGTGAAATTTTTATGGAAATTTCTTATTTAACCTCTTCCATCAGCTCAAAAAGAATGCCATCCTTCATGATGAAAGCAATGCGAGTGCGCTCATCGGCCATCCAAGGCTCCACAATAACCTTGTTTTCAGCCAATTGCTTGTCCATATCATCAACCTTATAGGCTACATGCACCAGAGTTTGCAGCTCCTCAGGCAGCGGAGTATCCTTTTCAAAGCGCAGGTACTCAATATGGAATTCATTGGTGTCGGGAGTAATAATATGAGTTTTGATGCCTTCAGCGTAAATCTCGCCCTCGCGAGCAATATCGGTGGGCACGCCCACATGCATAAATTCTTTCATTTACTTCACATCCTTCTTCCACAGCTCATAAGCCTTAAAGGCTTCTTCCGGCTTAGCGTTTTCATGCACAACCATGCGGATAGCGCGCAGCATAGCTTTGGGGCACTCGGCCTGCAGCACATTGCGACCCATATCCACACCGGCAGCGCCCTCGCTTACAGCGCGATAAGCCATTTCCAGTGCTTCCTTTTCGGGAATCTTTTTGCCACCGGCAATAACGATGGGCACGGGGCAAGCAGCAGTAATCTGCTCAAAGTTTTCGCAATAATAGGTTTTGATAATATGGGCGCCGGTCTCAGCCAAAAGGCGAGTTGCCAAGGAGAAATAACGCGTGGTGCGCTCCATCTCTTTACCAACAGCTACAACGCCCAAAACGGGAATTCCATATTTTTCGCCATTATTTACATAATAGGACAGGTTGCGCAGGGAGTCAATTTCGCCCTCAGAGCCTACAAAGCATTGCACTGCCATGCAGGAAGCGTTCATGCGGATAGCATCCTCAATATCAACGCCCACAGTACCAAAGCTCATATCATCCTTGAGCACGCTGGTATCTGCGGTGCAGCGCAGGGCAACCGCCTTGCGGTGGTTAGCAGGGATGCAGGTGCGCAGTGCGCCGCGAGTTGCCATCAGGCAATCCGCATATTGCATCAGGGGCGGAATCACTAAATCAAGGCGCTCCAACCCAGCGGTGGAGCCCATAATATAACCATGGTCAAAGGCCAGCATAATAGTGCGGCCGTCATCACTAAAAATTTCGGAAAGACGGCGCTGCATGCCCCAGCCAGCGCTTTGGTGGCCCTTCACGTGGAAGGTTTGCAGGGGCGGCTTAATGCCGATACCGTAATCTTTAGCTAAAATATTTCCATCTTTATCAGCCATAGAAGTTCCTCCAATTTATTGCTTTATAGACACGCGAGAAGGTACCAGATACGAGGCGCAGCGACAAGCCTCGACCCATGTGGTCACAAGCGCAGTGCAGTGAGCACATGCTGGTCGCGCTGTACCCTTGGGTGCGAAGTAGATGGTGCCTTATCGTGCGTCTAATTAGTTTTTGAAGTACGGAGTACGAGCCGGAGCCTTCCACAATGCTATCATTTCGTCGTCCATGCGAGCAATGCTCATTTGGAAGCCAGCGGTTTCTTGAACAGTCAAAATTTCGCCAACCATGTTAGCAACAATTTCGATGCCCTTTGCAGCCAACAGCTTGTGTACAGCGCGGAAAACAATCAATTGCTCCATCAAAGTGGTAGAGCCGCTGCCATTGATAACTACCATCAGCTTTTCGCCAGCCTTCACATCCAAATCCTTCAGCAAAGCTTCCAGCATAATAGCTGCAGTTTCATCAGCGGATTTCATGGGTTGGCTGCCGCCGCCACCTTCGCCGTGTTGGCCCATGCCAACCTCCATAATGCCGTCTTCAATATGAGCGATTTCCATACCGGTTGCGGGATGAGTTGCGCCCTTAGTAGCAACAGCGATGGTTGCCATGTTATCAGCAAAACGTTGTGCAATAGCAGCAACCTCTTCCAAGGATTTGCCTTGAGCAGCTGCTGCACCGGCAATATGGTACAGAGGAACGCAGCCAACCAAGCCACGGCGGTCTTCAGCATTCTCGCGCGGTGCGTTAGCAATATCCTCTTGGGTAACAACCTTGATTACGGGGATGCCCAGCTTTTTGATTTGCTTCATGGTCAGGTTACCGGTGAGCATATCGCCAGCATGGTTCAAAACTACGAACAAAACGCCATGACCTTTGTCGGCCATCTTAATAGCTTCAACGCAGGCTTGGGGGCCGGGAGCAGCAAAAATATTGCCTGCTACGGAAATATCAATCATGCCCTCGCCAACAAAGCCGCTGATTGCGGGCTCATGGCCGGTGCCGCCCAGGGTAACGATAGTTACGCGGTCAGCTTCTGCCAATTTTTTGTTAACTACCAGATTGCCTTGCTCTAAGCTAATCAAATCAGCGTTGGACAAAGCCAAGCCTTCCAATAATTCATTAGTTAAATCTTCGGGTTTGTTGATAAATTTTTGCATTTGCATTGCCTCCTCTTATATCTTAAATTGCCTCCGCCATTTTAGTAAACAACAACGCCATAGAAACAGCTCCAGGGTCTTTAGCGCCCAAGCTGCGCTCGCCCACATTTTTGGCTCTGCCAAAGCGCGCCACCATATTAGCCGTTGCCTCGGCGCCATTATTGGCTGCCTCCGCCATAGCCGCAAAAATTGCCTTCACATCGCCCTTGCAGGCCATACCTGCATCCAGCGCCGGATACAGCGCATCCACCATAGTTTTGTCGCCCTGCTTAGCCTTGGAGATATCCATAAAATCCTCCTTAGCCTGCTCCAGCATCTTGTGAATACCGGCGCCATCCAGCTCGGTCACGCCTTCGTCGATGCCCTCGGCAAAGCCACCAAACACTGTTCCCCACAGGGGACCGGCGCTGCCACCATTCACCCCCATAAAGGCCATGGATAAATCATCCAACAGCTCCTTCATGTCGGCGCTGGTTCCAGCCTCAACCTGAGCCTTCATGGCATCCGCCATGCGACCAATGGTCAGGCCGTGGTCACCATCACCTGCTACACTATCCAGCTCGCACAGGGGAATCACATTCTCCTTCAATGCTACAGCAGCTGCCAAAAGCATTTTGTTCAACAATTCTAAAGTCAGCATGCTATCACCCTACCTTTCCAATATATTCCAGCTATTGCAAAATTCGCTATCCAAGTAGAAGCTTTATTCCTAAATTTTCTATCTTTAAGACATTATTTTGCCTTATATACTTTACAATAATTCTACAATAGAGTGTACTATTCCTGCCACGGGCACAAAAAAATTACTGTCAGAGCTTGCCACTCTGACAGTTTTTTATAAGCATATTAAATATAAGTAAGGGGATTTACCTGCTTGCCATATTTGAGCACTTCAAAATGCAGGTGCGGACCGGTGCTGTAGCCGCTGGAGCCTACATAACCGATAACCTGACCTTTTTTCACATACTCGCCTGCACTAACAACCAAGCTGCTCATATGTCCATAAGCAGTTTCCAGGCCAAAATCATGGCTGATGCGAATATAGCGACCATAGCCGCCGTACCAGCCGGACTGCTGCACATAGCCGGAGGCTGCAGCGTAAACGGGAGCCCCGTAATAATTGGCGATATCAATGCCAGAATGCCAGGTATAATCATAGCCACCAAAGGGATTGGAGCGACCACCAAAGTAAGAGGTGATTTCGCCGCCAGCTGTGGGCCATTGGCTAGGAGTAACATCACGGCGATAGTTTTCGTTTTCAATAGCGCTCAAGATATTTTCCAAATCGGCCTTTTTTGCCTTGGCCTCGTTGCTGATATTCTTTTCCTGCTCCAGCATATAGCCCATGGGAGTGCTATCACCTAAGGAAGGACCGCCCTTACCTGCATAAGCAGAAACATCGGTCTTCGGCGGCAGCTCGGTGCCGTTTTTGGCCATTTCCTGACGCACCTTATCCTCCAGCTTGGTCAAATAAGCCAGCTGCTGTTGATTCTTTTCAGCCATCTTTTGCAGCTCCTGAATAGTGCGCTCCTGAGCCGCTTTAGTAGCCTTATATTCAGCAAGCTCCTGCTTTTGGGTTTCGTTTTGAATGGCAAAATGAGCCAATACGCCAATGGTAACAGATACCACTACCAAAAAGGCTGCCAAGCCACTTACAGCATACTTCAAATGGGTTTTCTTAACATGGGTTTTGGCGATATGGGAGCCATCTGCCGGAATCAGCCAGAAGGTAAAATGGGAGTTAGCATGCCAGGTTTTCTTGCACACTGCATAGCGATGATTCAAGCGGTTAGACAAATCCAGCGCGTAAGCATCGGCATGACTAATAACAGCCTGCACATTTCTGCGCACTCTGCCCACAAGCATAGCCCATTGTAGCTTCAAAACAGCGATAATGGTTTGCATGCGGCTTAACAGCTGTTGCCATGTGAACCCTGTTTTACTAACCACACATTGCTTCAGGCTTTGCAGTCTTTGAGTGGACAAATGTATAATTAATTTAATTTGTTCAACAAACTTATCTAGCATTACGACTCTCCTTAACATTCAAAATCACTCATCTAGCTATTTTTAACCCTTTTTGAGGCTCTAAGTTTACAAAAATGCACTGTTATTATAATACTTTTTCTCATTTTAGTCAAAAGCTTTTTCCTTATAGCTTGCAGAAGGTAATGCGCTTTACTAGCTACAATGACTAATATTATCTATATAGATTATAACTATACAAATGCAAAGAAATAACCGCGAGCAGAAAAATGTCTCGCGGTTATAATTTAATGATGAATAATTTTCTCAAAAATTACTCGGTTTTCGGTCCTAAGCCGTATTTTTTCAGGTAACGATACAGTGTTACGCGGCTCACATCCAGCATGGAGGCCAGCTTACTAATATTGCCACCGGCCGATTTCCAAGCGGCAATAAAGGCTTCCTTATCGTATTTCCAGGAACGCTCCAAAGTTTTGTCACCGGGCAGCTTAATATTTTCGGCCTCGATAATGCTACCGGGAGTGTGGAAGAAGGCTTGCTCAATAACGCCCTGCAGCTGCTTAATATTGCCGGGCCAGCTGCAATTTAACAGCAGGGAAACAGCCTCGGGGGACAGGCGTTTTTGCGGCAGGTTATGCTGCGCGCTCATCTCCACTAAGATATGACCGGCGATAACCTCGATATCCTTCACGCGCTCGCGCAGGGGCGGCACGCGCATCGTGGTATCCAGTACCAGCTCATACAGCTTGCGGCTAAAGAGTCCCTTATCGGCCAAGCGCTTCAAATTGGAGTCGCAGGCTGCAATCACACGCACGTCAAAGAAGCGCGGCTTGTCGCCCTTCTTCAGCGGCGGCAGTCCATGCGTCAAGGCCTCGGCCAGTGCATCGCCCATTTCCAAGGGCAGCTTTTCGACCTCATCCAGGAACAGCGTACCGCCAATAGCCAGCTCCAGCTTGCCTGCGGATTGCTCCTCGCCCTCGTTGGTGCCAAAGAATTCGCTTTCCAGCTCCTTTAAGGAAGCATTGCGGCATTTCACAGCAATCAACGGCGCAGCAGCGCGCGAGCTGGCCTGGTGAATACCATGCGCCAAGCGTTGCTTGCCCGTGCCGGGCTCGCCCTGCAGCAAAATATTGTTATCGGTGCGCGCTACGCGGCTAGCCTTGTGCTGCAAGGCCAAAAACTCGCTGGTTTCGCCCACCATGCTATACAGGCTGTAGCGGCTGCTGTAGCCAGTAGCGTGCGCAATCGTAGTCTTCAAATCCTCGATGGACATGGACAGCACCAAGGCGCTCTCCACCTCGCTGCCCACCTTAATCGGCATAACAGTGGTGATATCCTCGTAGGTTCTATCCTGGGTAATCCAGGTAATCTCACGGCGCTGGGTGGGCACGCCCTTGAGCGCCTTTTTAATAGGAATATGCTCGTAGTTTAAGAAAACGTCCTGCAGTCTTTCCTTGTTATCCAAGCGCTTGCGGCCATTTTCGTTGCAATATTTCACCGTGCCATCCTTGCCCAGCCAGTACACAGTCACCGGCAGCTGGTCCATCATAATGCGGTTAATGGTCCAAGATTCCAGCATAGCCATGTGCTGCTCGATGGAATACTTCATCGTAAGCAGCAGGCTCAGCAGCAAATCGTAGGGCAAATCGTTTTGGTCCATGGAAAAGAAGGTAATAATATAGCGAATCTTGCCATTGATGCAAATGGGCGCACTGCAGGCATCGCCGTTGTGGCTATCCTTAATCCACATTTCGGGACCAAACATCAAAAAGGGCACATTGTGCTCACGCGCTACGCTAATGCTGGAGGTACCCACATCCTCCTCCAACACACGCATGCCTTGAATATCTTCAATAATTCTTTGGAAGAAGGGCATGGCATAGTTTTTGATAACATAGCCATTTTCATCAATCAGCAGCATGCTCAGATTATGAATATTAAAATGCTGCTTGCTTTGTTCATATAAGCCATCCACATATTTTACAATAAATTCGTGAGTTTTTTGGTGCTCCACAATTTCCTCACGGCTCATTTTATTGATTTTGGGCATGGTTTCGTGGGGCAAATTAAGCGCCCGACAACGCAGCCAGCTTTCGGCTACCCATGGATGCACATTGGGGTCCACTATCCCCTCATCCATAAACTTCTTATAATAAGAAGCTAGTTTTTCTTTGTTACGTCTTTCACGAATCATGAACAAAACCCTCCCCCTGCTGCCTCAAGCGGCAGCATCTCTTTAGTTCTTTGCAGGAACCAGCGTTACCCACAAAATTTATACGAATATTTTCCCTCGCGTTATGCGAGCAGAAAGTTAATATTCTGTGTTATTATACACGTCCCAAGTTTTTAGCTTACTCAAGGCCTGCACGCTGGCCTCCACCTGACGCAGCAGGCGGTCCTTTTCCTTGGGCAGTGTTGCTGCCAATTGCACGTAATTGGAAACATGGTTGCTACGGAACAAGCAATGCTTATCGGCCGGCAAATCGATATGCTCCAGCATCAAATGCAGCTCCTGCATTAACCCTGCCGGAGACAGCGGATTGAACTGCCCTGCCTCGAATTGGTCCAAAAGCTCGCTGCCACGATAAAGCATCAGGCACAGCGCGCTTAAATGCGTAGGCTGGATGATGTTGATGGCCTTAGCGGTTGCTAGCGCATGGCGTGCGCTGCCCTCCACTCCGGCCAAGCCCAAAATAACCATCAAAGACAGCTTCATGCCGCTCGCAGTGACGCGGCGACCGGCTTCAATGGCTTCTTCGGCGTTAACGCCCTTGTTCACAGCCTTTAAGGTAATGTCATCGCCCGTTTCCATGCCGTAGTACAAAAGCTGCAGGCCTGCTTCCTTCAGCTGGCGCAGCTCCTCCTCGCTCTTGCGCAGGATATCCTTGGGCGCTGCATAGCTGGCTACGCGCTGCAGCTTGGGAAACTGCTCGCGCAGTGCCTGCAAAATCTTCAGCAGCTTGGCTGTGGGCAGCACTAAGGCATCGCCATCGGCCAAAAAGACGCGGCGCACCTTGTCTTTGCCATAATAGGCAGCCATAGCGATTTGGCGCGAAATCTCTTCATCCTTTAATATTTGAAAGGGTACCCCACGATACATATTGCAATAGGTGCATTTATTGTGGGCGCAGCCCCTAGTTACTCTCAAAATAAAGCTTCTTGCCTCGCTAGGAGGACGAAATACTGGTGTGTCATAAGAATCAAAAAACATATTAACCTCACTTGCAAAAAATCATAATAAAATACAACAACATTAAAAAAACAATACATGGCGCCAGTATATTTAAACCAGTTTAGCACAGTGTCGCGACCAGCTGTAACGCAAAACCAGTTCACAGTGTTAACAATAGAACACTTTTAATTATATTATACCTTATTTTTTGCAATTTGTAACGTGGTTCTGAAAACTTTTTGTAAACAATTTTACAAAGCTTTGTGGAGCGCGGTCAAGAGTGTAAAAGGTAGTGCTTTTTAGATGCGTTGGTACAAGATTTTTTCTTGGCAACGCCCACTTTTTTGCTAGGAAATGTTATAATAAAGGTACACCTTGCGCAGGCTTAGCTGGCGCTTTATGAGGATAATTTTGCTATATTTTAAAGATAGAGGAGACTCATGATGCTTAACCAATTTTCTCGCACAGCTCTTTTAATCGGCCCAGAGGCCATTGCTAAATTACAGCGTAGCCGCGTGGCTATTTTTGGCATTGGCGGCGTGGGCGGCTATGTAACCGAGGCGCTAGCCCGCAGCGGCGTGGGCTGCTTTGATTTAATCGATAATGATACGGTGGCGCTCACCAATCTCAATCGCCAAATTATCGCTACGCATGCAACGCTTGGCCAGCCCAAGGTGCAGGTGATGGCAGAGCGCATTCACGCCATAAATCCCGAAGCCATTGTTTATGTGCACCAATGCTTCTTTTTGCCGGAGAACGCGCACGAATTTGATTTTGCGCAATATGATTACGTTGTGGATGCGGTGGATACTGTGGCTGCCAAAATCGCTATTATTATAGCTGCGAAGGCAGCGGGCGTGCCCGTTATTAGCAGCATGGGCGCGGGCAATAAAATGGACCCTGGCAAATTCCAAGTGGCCGATATTTTTAAGACCAGCGTGGACCCCTTGGCCCGCGTAATGCGCCAAGAGATGAAAAAGCGCGGCGTAAAAAAGCTTAAGGTTGTTTATTCCACGGAGCTGCCGCTAACGCCACTGGACGCAGAGAGCGAGTGCCACGCCGAAGCGCCCCAGCGCCGCGCTTTGCCCGGCAGCACGGCCTTCACCCCCTCCGCCGCTGTCTTGCTC
>USBV01000009.1 GCA_900553055.1 uncultured Phascolarctobacterium sp. | reverse complement strand
CGGCGCAGCGGATTGCGGCAGCCAGCGCGGCACTTCTCGACACGCCGCAGTCGCAGCAGACGAATAGCTTCGGCCGAGCATCCGGTCGCCGGAGAAACGAGGCGACCTCGGCAGCCAATTGCGCAGAAAACGCCGCCGGGTCATCTGCATCGACGGTATCTCCGAAATCCAGCTGCATTACATTTGAGGGCAGCGGCTTGGAGAGATTGTCCTTCGAGACACAGAGAATGAAATCCATTGTGGAATTGTCCAGGAAATCCAGCACGGCTTTAATCGGACCAATATAGACATCTCTCATTTTATATTCCTCCTAGGTAATACAACTTTATTGACCAACGGCATCAATTCCGGCAAAAGCTCCTCTGGCGGGCGCAGCGAGGGCAGTTGCTGTGGGGCAGAAGTCTCCCTCTGTGCCTTCTTATCAGCGTCCAAGGGCTTTAGAATTCGAGTTACTAGGGAAAAACTAATCCTGTCCGAATATGGTGTAGGAGCTCCTGCACCGCAGTTTTGCTCACTTGATATCTTCAATTGTAGCAGAGAAACCCTCGTTTTTCAAGCATCCTCATCTTTGCACAGTAAATTTTGCGGTTGCTATCCCGGGTACATCTCTGTGTTTGTTTTGCTTTTCTCCATTTCACGCAGTCCAGTCTCTTCAGTTTTCGCTACGGCCAAGCTCTCTCTTCTGCAATAGTAAGGCTTGGAGCGAGCCAGCAAGCACCCCAAAAGCACCAAGTTCGGCAGACAGAATCCCATCTCCGAACGTTGGAACAGCGAGGAACAGCTTGTCGTATGGCGCAAGGCATGGGCAGACGTAACCAACCGCTATCTGGAACGATACGGACACGATGTCCGTATCGACCACCGCAGTCATGCCGAGCGAGGTCTGGTCGAGCAGCCCACCATCCACGAAGGTGTGGTGGCAAGGGCTATGGAGAAAAAGGGCATTATCTCCGACCGCTGTGAACTGAATCGGCAGATTAAAGCGGACAACGCTCTGCTGCGGGAACTGAAAGCCGCCGTCAAGAAGCTGGCGCAAGAGGTCCTCCATTCTCTACCGGAACTCGCTAAGTCCATGGAATTCCTGCGGCAAAAGCTGTTGATTTTCTGCTATCAGCTTAACCACATCCGCACAGGCAAATCTGTCATTGGAAAATCCGTGGATGCCTGGAATATCAACCTGAACCGATATTCCGAGGTGGTAGACCAAATCAAGGAAACCAAAAGGGAGCGCACAGACCTCCTTGCCGAAAAGAAAGAATTGCCGTTCTGGAATATCCCCAGGAAGAACGAGTTGACCGCCAGAATAGCAGAACTGACGGAATTGCTGGAAGAACTGCAATCCGAAAAGGCGATTCTTCTGGACAATATGGACTGTACGGACGGCAAGGATGTTTCTAAGGTCAGGAAGAAGGTTGCACTGATGGAAGCCAACTTGAAAGAACTGGACGAGCAGGAACAGAAATACTCCGCCGAATTGGAAACCGCCCTTGCCGAATATGCCGAGCTGAAAACACAGGGTGAACAATTCGACCCGGTGGAGCTGCACGACACCCGACAGGAACTGCGCCCTGAAATGGAGCAGACGGCAGTCCAGCGTGTGAAGGAAAAGTATGGCGATAAGTACAGTCACAGGACAATGGATGACAGCAAGCGGGATGTTTCCCGGCATTTGGACGAGTATGCCGAGAGCCAGGAAATCCGGCAAATCCAGCGGGAACGGGAATACCAGCAGCGGCGGCAGAATAAGGCCAAACAAGAAAGAAAAAAGCAGGATGATTGGGAACGCTAACAAACCGGCGGGAGTGTATTTTTACGATGCACTCCCGCTTTTATCTTAGGCAATCATCGAATCAATCTGTTTCCGATCATTGCATTCTGCCCAAATAAAAGCTTTGAGACTCATACCTTGGCGATATTCTCGTTGTGTTTCCATACTAGACGGGAAACGACAGCAATGTAGTCTGTTACTCTCCTTGTTTGCCCATGAATCAGTGGTGGGTGCATATGTCATACAGCAGATGGCAGACCGTTTATTTTCCGTTGGCAACAGGTGCTCAGCTCTGCTTGCGTTCACACAAATGTTACAAGTGTTTTTAATGGGAAACAGTTGCGTTTATGCTATTGATATGGTAAAATTACGTTGCGGATGGTTTAATCCGTCCGACATTTATAAGATTGGAGGTAGTGTCATGTTCCGTTTTATGCAAAAGCAGTCTGGGTTATCTCATTTTGGATTTTGGCCTAGCCCCCATCTATGGACGGGGCAACTCAAAATCTATCATGTGGGCGCATAAGCCAGACTGTTGTTAAGTCGGCTTATGCGCTTTTTGCTGTGTGGTGAATCGAAAGCGTAGTGTTTTTAGATAACACAAGATGGAAATATCACCCATTCACTGTTGAAAGGAGGCACAAGCATGAATAGCATATTTAAGTTGATTACTAATCAGCAAATACCCGAAACGGCAAATGCTTTAGTTCCTGTGATTGGCTATGAGCCTTGGTCATTAAGAGCTCTTGAAAGCATAAAAAGCTCGATTGTAAACGGAGTTCCCACATTGATTCGTGTTCATTCAGCCGCCGACTACCCAATCGAAAATGAAGAACTCTCTCATCGCCTGGATATGGAGTCTCATTGTGTCCTTATTGTTGGGTATAATGACGACAAAGAGGAATTTGATATCGTAGATCCTTGGAACCCCAATTGGGGTGGACAACACGGCGGCGTTGGCAAACTCCCATATGAATCGCTCCATGTAGCATGTGTTAATTGCACTGCTGAAAAAGGAACGCGACTTTCTTTGATTTCACACAAGATTAGGCCAGTGCTTATCGAGGAAAATGCAAGTCTTGCTGTTGATTTGGGCTTTTATGAGCCTTTAGGCTATGTTATCGATAGAAACAATACGAAATTTGAAACATTCAAAGTGACTATTCATTATCTCTTCAATGGAAATGAAAAGCAGCAATCGCAGAGCCTTTCTGGCGAATGGAAGATTGGGGAAAAGGCGATATTTACATTCCCTTTGGAAAAAGAACTGTCGGGAGATATCGATGTCAGAATCGAGGTGCTTGCGACCTTATCAAGTGACAGGCCTTATCAGTACAGGGACAATATCTGTATGGACTTTACGGAGACGGTGAAGATTAACAGAAGTAGTGGTGTGTCGCAGAAGGAAAGCGTTATTTCTTCCATCAATGCAAGTAATTACTAAAACTCGGTATTGGACAATATAGTCCACTGTGAATTGGTGGCATGTGGGTGGATGATTGAAACTCTTCCACCCACATGTTGCCTATCGAAATGTTTTTTGCGTAGACTTCGAATTACAATCAATCGCAAAGAGAAAGGAGCATAATATATATGATCCGAAAAAACATTATTAAAAATAAAAATGACAAACAACGTTATTTCCTTAATGACAGTTGGCGTATAGAAATGCCAGCAGTTGTTAGAACTCCATTTTATGGAAATAATTGTAGTGAATACTTCGGCTATGTCGTTACATACTCTGAGATGGAACAGGCGTATCATTTATTGAAAGTTGATCTGCATAATGGGAAAATACTTTGGAGTATAGATGCTGTCAATGGTGGTTATGGAACACCAACTGTTTTTGGCGACCTTGTTGTTTTCCTAAAAGAGTTTGATGCAGTACAAGCTGTTTCCGCTGAGTCTGGCATTGTAGAATGGGCTGTTCAGGGTGGTCACAGAGTACGAACTACATTAAATGTTATAGACGAAACATTGTGGTTTGGTTCCGGCAGCACCCTTTTAGCCGTAAACAAAAACGGAGAAGTTGTCAAAAAATTACATATTCCCAATTCGTTTATTTACGGTAATATTACGCCGTACAAAGGTGGCATATTATGCACAGGTACGCTCCACAACAATGAAAGGGATTGCTCATGTTCTTATTTATGGCTTATAAATCAAGAAGGAAGCATAATGTATTCTATGGAGTTAGGTAGAAGCCCTGTTATTAGTTCGGATACGTCAGGCATTTGGCTAAAGGATGACTTTGCTTTTGCATCATGCGGACATGACATCATTTGTTTTGATCTAAAAGTAGGAAAAGAACTATGGAGAACAAGGGTTTTTGGGTTTTGTGGACGACATTTTCCTGTCGTTGATAGCCAAAGAGTGTATTATACAACACTAAAGGGTGAGGTTGGTTGTGCTGACATATTAAACGGAAGTATTGTTTGGAGGCAAAAGTTCAGAGAAGGGCTTATTGTTGCGCCACCGTCAATTTACGGGAAGACCCTTTTTGTCTTGGCGGATTGTTCAGTTTTTTTATTAGACAAGGACACGGGGGAAATTTTTCAGCACAAAGTAGTTGGTCACACTCCTTATAGCGCGGTCAGTTTTGGAACTAATAAGGCGTTGATTGGAGCAGGCGAGCCACCAGCAAATGGTCAACTGATTTGTTTTGATGTTGTTTCAGAGGCACATGTATCTTTGCCTATGTATAACGACGTCTACTTTTTGGAAGAAAAAGATTGCAATCTTATGAGCGTGCTTATCGAAACAGGTGGAGAATATACATCTTCGAGTATTGACGTGTCAGTTTTTTCAAAAGATGGGGTGGTCAATGGTAAAAAAATCGGAAATGCCTTTACATATAAATTTAATTTACAAAACAATTGCGTCAGTGGGTTTTATGCAATTCCGGTTTTGCTTGAAAATTTTGGTTTAATTAAAAAAACATGCATTAGTATCTATATTGACAAAAGAGAACAGTTGCCATCTTCCTTTGTACTACATCAATATTTGAAGGTTTCAACAGAGGAGAATATTTTTAGTAGTGGAGCGGCATTGGTGCAAGGACTTATGAAGGTTCATGGGAAGTCCATTTCGCAAAAAGACTTTAGAGATAGGATTAACTATGTAAAAAGAAAAAGCAATTGGAAGGATGCAGACTTCCAAACATGGCGGCTAATTCTCAAAAGAGTCCTTAGTAATTCTGCTGAATCTTTAGATGATTTTATCAGAAGTGAAGAAGGAGGGGAGTTTGAAATATTTTAACCTGATCATTATCCAGAAAAAGGGACACGAAAACAGGCTGGCATATGGCGGCCAAAATTAGAGCAGATCAGCCAGGCCGGGGAGGTTACCAGACAGCCCTGCCTTTGAAGGATTAAGATAGCCTGGTCAGCAGAGATCTCACGGTGTGTGAGAGGACGGTCAGCCTTGCGGTAAGGCTCAGGGTTATAAGATTCGTTCTTCTTGAGGATGTTGTAGATGGCAGTCAGCAACACAAGGGCGACGGCGATGATGGCCTTCTTGTTACCACAGCGCTTCTTCAAAGCTAGATAGCGATTGCGGACTTCTGGGTACTGCTTTGCCCGGATAGCACAGAGCGCACACTGCACCAACAGGGGCTTGATGTATGCCCCAGCCCGGCTGCTCCTGGTGGTTTTCTTTTTTTCCGGCACTTTCATTGTAAGCCCAGCCCAGGAGCAGAAATGCTTCGAGGTGGAAAAAACGGACATATCCACGCCAATTTAAGAGATGATGCCAATAGTGGCAAAGGCTTGGATACCTAGCGCCGTCATAACGAGGTTAAGTTGGGGAAGATATTTCTCAGCGATGGTCAGGATAAGAGAGTCCAGATCGGCCTTGCACAATTCAAGGCTGTCCATGTGGGAACGGATGATGCGGAGTTTTTCGGCCTGTTCCACACACATCTCTCCGTCCGCAGCGGCCTGGATTTTCTCAACTGGTGTTTTGACTCGCTTGTTGAGGAATGGAGCTACATGAAAGGATTCGTTGCTTCCTAGCAGCCGGAGGTAATAGCTGTAGCTGCTTTGCCAAAGCCGTCCGGAAACACGTCATCCAGCTTGATATTGGAGACAGTCAAGCAATTCTGCGCCCGGTTTTCTCTCCCGTGGTGAAATTGGTGAGTTTTCAGCGGTAGCACACCAAATCCCGGAGCTGACGAATATCTGATGGTGGGATAAAGCTGCCAGAAACCAGGTCGTGCTTGAAGATGTCCGCAAACCACTTGGCGTCCTTTTTGTCTGTTTTCTTTCCCCGGATAGCCTTGACGTACTTGGGGTGGGCAAGGACAATATTGCGGGCGTGTTCTAGGATGTTGTAAATAGGGAGCCAATACATCCCGGTAGGCTCCATACACACGTCCTTGCAGTTGTTCTCTCCCAACCAGGTGGCACACCGCCGGAGGTCTCCTGTAAAGGTGCAAAACCGCTTGCCTTTGTAGGTGGTAACGCCCTGCTCGTTGATTGAGGCAATACAGGCTACCAGAAACGATTTGTGGACATCCATTCCACAGCAGATAGGATAAACGATTTTGAGCATAACACATCCCCTCAGTTCGAAGATTTGAGGGAACAGGTAGGGACTGGACACTCACTGAAAGCTTGAAGCAGTCTGTCTCTCCAAAGATAAGTTTACAGGGTTCTACGCCCTACTTATTTGCGCTTGAAAGAGCATCCGGCACACATAATAATTCAGTTCAGCGGATAGCTGTACCCACTCACCCCCCCACATGCTGTGTAGTGTGCCCGTTCCTCTAGCGTATTCTAACAAATTTCGTTTAGCTGCGATAGAGGCACTCCTGTTTCGTATCCCTTTTGTGCCTTGGAGTGCAGCGGAAAGGAATGGTCATAATAATGAAGCAATATTTAAGTGCTCTTATACAAAAAATAGGTCGGTTGAATGTGTCCATATATTTGCTTCTTTTGTCTGTAGGATATGGTTTATACAGCATACTTCCTTATACCTTGCCAAAGATATTTAGCGGCAGTGGGGGATTGCACGTAAACCCTTTTTTCATGGTCCTATCAATTTTATCCTTTTTAGTAGTCCCTATTTTGAATTATCCTAACAACCTTGCTATGCAGAGTGTTAGAAAATATTCAAAGCAGGTTCTCTTTGACGACCTAGTGAAAAAAAAATATATGTATTTTGATGATATGGAAACCGGGAAGATCCAGGATCTTTTTTCCGAATCATCTTTTTGTACACGAAGTTTGCTGTACTCCTGCGTTCAATTTATAATCAAGCATTCCGCTATTATAATAATTAATTCAACTGCTTTTTTTAATTTCCATTTCCTTCTTGGTGTGACTTATATATTATCTTATTCAGTATATTTCTTCATATCCATTGTTCTTTTAAAAAAACAAAATAACAGGATTCATAGTACGCTGTTGTCTGCGTCAGATGTGAATTCTTATTTGATCGATTACTGCCAGAATTTGGACTCTATATACTCATTCCGTTCATATGATAAAGAAAAAGAAAAATATCGTTTCCTTTTGGATAGTGAGCAAAAAAATTACTATGGTCTACAGTTGGCCATAGATAATGCAAAACTGATTCAACACATTGTGTTAGTATTCATTACCTTTTTACAGCTGATTATATTTTCTATTTATTCCACAACGGGAATAGGTAATATCTCATTCTATTTAGGACTTATCTACTCAATATTTAATTTGAGAGATTTTGGTGGAGAATACTTGTCAATGATAGAAATGGTCTCAAGACTAAAAGCTGCGTTAAAACTATTGGGGTACAGCGAAAGTAATGAAAAAGATTGCCATAGAGTTTTTATCAGTGTTCCTACCAATACGGTGATTGCCATGCAGAATGTTGAATTGACGCTTGGTAACAAGAAAATTTTTGATAATGCTAGTTTGTATGTAAATAAAGGCGAGCATATCATCATTCGAGGTGAGAACGGAAGCGGAAAATCGACATTACTTAAAGTTATAGCAAAGATATTAGATATTGACTCTGGGCAGATAACATATGGTCTCCCATCTATCGATGGCATAATGTATGTTTCTCAAAATACAAATTTATTCAATAGGTCAATCTATGAAAATATAATATATCCAATGGACGATGCTAATTTAGAGGAAGTCTATGAGTTGATAAACATATTCGGACTTAATTCGTTGATAACTAGCGAAAACGACTTGTTTCAGAAAAAACCAGGTGATTTTGGAAACAAATTTTCAGGCGGTGAAAAGCAAAAAATTCTAATAATTAGGACATTAATCAATCGTCCGCATATTATCTTATTTGATGAGATTACCTCATCTCTTGACTCAAACTCCACCAAGGTTTTTTATGAAATGCTGAATACGCGATTAAGTAGTAGTACAGTATTATTTGTCTCGCACGATGATGTCGTTGATAGTGCATTTGACAGAGTCTTAGAGATTGATGAGTTACATGCTTTGTAAAGTGCGTTGTCTTATTATGCCTTATCGTCACCGATTTCTTTTAGCTAAATTGCATCATCAAGAATAGGCAACTTAATGCTGCAAAATTGGAGTCATAAGCACTTAACAACATTGCATATTATTTGCAGAAAAAATCCTTGACAAATCCCATCTCAAAAAAGGATACTCGAAACCTACGCAAAACAGAACGGCTTTACCAATCTGCGCTGGTACACCGACGACGGTTTTTCCGGCGCGAACTTCCAGCGGCCCGGATTTCAAGCCATGCTTGCGGACATTGAAGCCGGGAAAGTGGGTACGGTCATCGTCAAGGACATGAGCCGGTTAGGGCGAAACTACTTGCAGGTAGGGTTTTACACGGAAATGCTGTTCCCTCAAAAGGGTGTGCGTTTTATCGCTGTCAACGATAATGTGGACAGTGCCAGCGAGGGCATGGACAACGATTTTACCCCGCTGCGAAATCTGTTCAATGAATGGCTGGTGAGAGATACGAGCAAGAAAATCAAGGCAGTGAAAAAGTCAAAAGGCATGAGCGGCAAGCCTGTTACCAGCAAGCCGGTTTACGGCTATGTGATGGACGAGGACGAGAATTTTATTATAGACGAGGAAGCCGCCCCGGTGGTGCAGCAGATTTACCAGCTTTGCCTTGCCGGGAACGGCCCGACCAAGATTGCCCGTATGCTGACGGAGCAGCAAATCCCCACGCCGGGGACGCTGGAATATCAGCGGACAGGCAGCACCCGCCGTTATCACCCAGGCTATGAGTGCAAATGGGCGACCAACACCGTCGTTCATATCCTCGAAAACCGAGAGTACACCGGATGTCTGGTGAACTTCAAAACGGAAAAGCCTTCTTATAAGGTCAAGCACAGCATAGAGAACCCCGTCGAGAAGCAGGCCATTTTCGAGAACCACCATGAGCCGATCATCGACAAGGAAACATGGGAACGGGTGCAGGAGTTACGCAAACAGCGCAAACGCCCGAACCGCTACGATGAAGTGGGGCTGTTCTCCGGGATTTTGTTCTGCGCCGACTGCGGCCATGTGCTGTATCAGCAGCGGTATCAGAACAAAGACCGCAAACAGGACTGCTACATCTGCGGCAGCTACAAGAAGCGCACCCGCAACTGTACGGCGCACTTTATCCGCACCGATCTGTTGACCGCTGGTGTCCTGGCAAATCTCCGGCAAGTGACCGAATACGCAGCCAAGCATGAGAGCCGGTTTGTGAAACTACTTGTCCAGCAGAACGAGATCGGCGGCAAGCGAAAGACCGCCGCCGCCATCAAGCAGCTTGAACAGGCGCAGGAACGCATTTCTGAAATCAGCCGCATTATCAAGCGGCTGTATGAGGACAATGTAAACGGCAAAATCAGCGATGAGCGTTTCATGGAACTGTCGGCTGACTACGAAGCCGAGCAAGCGGAGCTGAAAAAGAGAGCCGCCGCCCTGCAAGCCGAACTGGACAAGTCACAGGCAGCTACCGTCAACGCCGAGAAATTTATGGGCATTGTCCGCAAGCACCTTGCCTTTGAAGAACTGACCCCCACTCTCTTGCGGGAAATGATCGAGAAAATTGTGGTGCATGAGTGCAGCTATGATGAGAACGGCACCCGCAGGCAGGACATTGAGATTTATTACAGCTTTGTCGGCAAGATTGACTTGCCCGAATAACCGCCCGACCTATCCGACACAATGGCCAAGTGTCGGATAGGAACGGCAAAATTTTTTGCACTTCTATTGCTTCTTTATCACACATAAGCAAAGTAGCAAGGAGCAAAACAATAAGCTAGAGCCACAAGCTTTAGTCAAGGAGCTGGCAAAAGCTTTCGAAGCGCAGCAGCTTATTGTTCACTACCAGCCCAAGTATAGCCTGTAGGACGAAAGCCTTATCTGCGTAGAAGCCTTAGTTCGCTGGCAGCATCCCCTGCACGGTCTGCTTCTGCCCGAGCAGTTTTTACAGCTGATGCAGCAGCAGGGCTTAATGCCGCGCTTGGACCAATACGTTTGGCGCAAGGCCTGTGCCCAATTGCAGCAATGGCACCAGCAGGGTAATAATAATTTGCAGCTCTCTTTAAACGTCTCTCCCCAGTCCTTGGAGTACTATACCTTACCCAAGCTTTTTGCAGAGCTAGCCCAAGAGTACGCAATTAAGCCGGAGCAGCTGCATTTAGAGATTAGCGAGAGCTTTTATTTGCAAAATCCCACCAAGGCTATCGCCGTTTTAGCCGCACTGCGCAAAGCAGGGTTTATTATGGACGATTTTGGCACTGGCTACTCCTCTTTTACCATGCTTAGCCAGCTCCCCTTAGATGTGCTTAACCTGGATACCGCTTTTGTGCATGCCGAAACTGCCAAGCCCTATGATACCAGCCTTTTGAATGAAATCATCAACATAGCGCATCGCCTTGATTTGAGCGTGGTGGCCGGGGGTGTGGAAACACGCGAGCAAATGAAGCGTTTGCGGGTTATGGCCTGCGAGTATGCCCAAGGCTTTTTCTTTGCTAAGCCCATGCCGGTAGCAGAGCTGGACCAGCTTTTACAAACCCAACGCGTGCACAAGCCCCGCTTATTATCGGGCTTCTTCCCCCAAGGCAAATCTCATCGCATCCTAGTTATTGATGAAAGCTCCCACTATGCCGAGCTTATTAAAGAATCTTTTGGAGAGCATTATGATGTGCTCTACGTTGATACTGCAGAGGCATCACTCCCGCTTTTAGGTAGGTGATGAGCACAATATTTCGGCCGCCATTTTGAGCATGACAATGCCCACCAATGGCGCTGCTTTAATCTTTAAGCAAATCCGTCAGCAGCCTGGCAATTGGCATATTCCCATTATCGCCACAATTCCCAATGGTAATGTTGCTTGTAAATATCCCTTGCTGCAGGAGGCAGATGATTTTCTGTGCAAGGCCCATCCCATCAGCGACTTGCATAAGCGCGTGAATGCTCTTTTAGATATGCTGGCCTTTGACGAAAGAGAACGCATTCTGCAGGAGACTGCTAGTCGCGATTTTATGACCGGTCTTTATAATCGCCGTGGTCTGCAGGCAGCACTAGCCTCCCTGCGCAGTGACGATTTGCCGGCAGCACTCTGCTTGTTTGATTTGGATAACCTCAAGCTTGTTAACGACACCTATGGTCACGAGGCAGGAGACCGCTTTATTGAAGCCTTCGCCGATGTTCTACGCCATAACACTCGTTTGGATGATATTCAATGCCGCTATGGTGGAGACGAGTTCATCCTCATTCTGAAGCTTCTTGATGATGAACAAGCAGTGCTCAAAAAGGCTGAAGAAATTTTAACTACCTTTACCCAGGTGCATATAGAGGACGATGTACAGCCCCCTGCCAGTGTTGGCATTGTGATATGCGACGCGGAGCATCGCCCCACCGCTCATTTTATCGAAAAGGCTGATAAGGCCATGTATAAGGCCAAAACATCGCAGAGTGGTAGCTGTATTATCTGGCACGGCGATTTGAACTAAACCACAAAACGCATATAAAAAGGATGTCGCAAAATGCGACATCCTTAATTTTTTACTCTATGATGTTATAAAAAAGCTTGCTGCTTATTCCTTGGGCTCCACTACCACAATTTTAGCATCAACGGCATTCTTTCTAATGGATTCAATGCCATTTTTGCAGCCAGCCAAAGCCTTGTAGCCTTCGCCGGTAGCGATGATTTGGCCATTGGTTGCCTTCAGGCGGAAGCGGAATTCGCCTGCTTTATCCTTGTAAATCTCAAATTTCGGATGCTTAGCTACTTCATAACCCTCAACGGTTTGGTCTTCGATAGCAGCCTTAGGAGCGTTAGCGATAACACTGGCAATACCCTTACGGCAATATTTTTCTGCCTTATAAACTTGGGAGGACGCAATAACCTCGCCATTGCCAGCCTTCAAATTGAATTTAACACCGGTTTTTGTTTGGAGAATTTCAAATTTGCCCATTTTTTTGCCTCCTTTAGAGTTACATTAAGGTTTACACTCCTATTTTATGATATCTTCATAAAAAAGACAAGTGTTTTTTTATCATTCCATCATAAAATTTGCAAAAAAATTCTCACGTAAAAAAGAGCTGTCCTTTAGCTATAAACAAGTCCACCGTAGCTAATATTCTACGCAATATGATTGCTTAAAGCACCTATTTTTTCAATACAGCACACCACTTCATCACCAGGCTGCAAAAATTGCGGTGGCTGCATACCCATGCCTACTCCGGCAGGAGTGCCGGTAGCAATAATCGTGCCCGCCTGCAGCGTCATGCCCTGGCTTAGCTCGCTAATAGCACCACACACAGTTTGAATCATGTATTTAGTATTACTGCTTTGGCGCAGCTCGCCATTAACGGTGCAGCTAATATCTAAGCTTTGCTCATCGCCAATTTCATCCGCAGTCACGATGCAGGGGCCCATGGGAGTAAAACCGTCGAGGCTTTTGCCCAAGTACCATTGCTTGTGCCGTGTTTGCAGATTGCGAGCGCTAATATCGTTGATGATGGTGTAGCCAAAAATATAATCCTTCGCCTGCTCCTTAGTAACACCCTTGCAATCGCGCGCCAGCACCACGCCCAGCTCGCATTCATAATCAAGGCTGTCCACTAAGCTCTGATAGGAGGGCACGGGCTCGTTAGGAGCGGTAGCACGGCTTACGCGTTTAGAAAAATAGATGGTATAGGGGCGCTCGCCACCAAAGGCTTCGTCGGAAAAACGACCGGCCTCCTGAGCATGTGCGTCATAGTTAATGCCAAGGCAAATCACGTCCTGACGCGGGCGCACAATGGGAGCGCACAGCTTTACTTGGTCAACATCAACGGCTGCGCCGCTAAGCACGTCCTCATTCACAGCCAAATGCGCTAAGGCTGCCTTAATATCCACACTCCAACCACTAATCAGTGCGTTCATATCGCTAAATGCTAGCGCAGGCACTAAGCGCGCCAACAGGCTCAGGCGATAAGCCTTGTTCCCCTCGGCAAAGCCCACCAAAATTTCTTCTTTATTGTTGATTAATGCTGTATAAAAACGCATAAATTTCCTCCTCAAAACAGCTTATAGAAAATTTTCAAAGCGCCTAATATCAATGCCCCTGTCCTTTAAATAGCTGCGCCAATAGCCCTTGTGCAGGAGGCTAGCAAAGGTATACGGATTTTTGCCATCGTCCATAATAATCAGGCGACACATCTCCATCGGATGCTCCTTAAAATGCTGCGGCGTATTTAAAAATTCGTTACCTGTGAGCGCTGCCACATAGCCAAACTGCTTGAGCTTAGCAATGCACTGCTCGTTGTAGCTACCGCAGGGATAGGCCAAGGTTTTAACAGTTGCATCCTTGGGCAGCAGTCGTTTTTCTAAATCATATTTAGAAACGCCAATCTCCCAATCAAGATAAACAGAGTCGATGTCCTCTAAACGGTTGTGACTGAAGGTATGGGAAGCGATTTCCATGCCTGCCACCTGCATCTCCTTGAGCTGCTTGGCATTCATATAAATTTTACCGCCGATTTTGCTGTTGATAACAGCAAACGTGCCCCGCGCGCCATATTTTTTGAGCAGCGGAAAGGCCTCGGTATAATTATCGGTATAGCCATCATCAAAGCTTAGCGCAATATATTTATCCATGGGCTTGCCGCTCGTGAGCCGCTCAGCCAGCTCGGCCACAGTGACCATGTGATAGCCATTTTCCTGCATATATTGCAAATGCTTTTCAAAGGTAGCCGGAGCGATGACCATGCCCTGTGGCCAGTCAGGATGGCTGCCAATGGCATGATATTCCAATACAAAGCCACCGCTAGCGCAATAGCTAGTGTAATCATGGCGCAGCCACAGCCAAGCGCCTGCCAATACCAGCAAAACTCCACCTAATATAGCTAAAAGCTTCTTCCCTAAACTCTTCATTTTATTTCCAGTTTAATGCTCCTTCCCACATTATCCGCCGATAATTGGCCACATCCGTGGCCCCCTCGGTGGATATACACAACACAACGGACTCAGCGTCCAGCCGCAGGCTAGCTTTGAGCTGAGCCAGCTCGCGCTCCCTGAGCGCAGCCACAGCCAGGCCCAAGCCTGCAGCGCCGCTTTCGCCGCTCACCACAGCAGCGTCGCTGCCTACTGGATTACCCAGCACGCGCATGCCCAAGGCAGCAGCCTTATCAGGCATGGCGACAAAATTATCGGCGTAGGCAGCTAGCTGCTGCCAGCCTATACTGCAGGGCTCACCGCAGCACAGCCCCGCCATCATCGAATCTAAAGCTCCGGTCACTATATGCAGCTCACCGTCGTTGGCTAAAGCAGTACGGTATAAGCAGTCCGCCTCATTAGGCTCCACGATGGTGATAATAGGCCGCGCCTCCTTATAGTAATCGGCAATAAAGCCCGCCATGGCCCCTGCCATGGCGCCCACGCCTGCTTGTAAAAATACATGGGTGGGCTTTACGTCGCCGTAAGCCTTGAGCTGCTCTACAATTTCGGCACCAATCGTAGTGTAACCCTGCATGATATGCAGGGGCACATCCTCGTAGCCCTCCCAAGAGGTATCCTGTACGACAATGCCTTCGTGCTCTGCGGCGTATTGACGCGCTAAGCGCACGCTGTCGTCATAGTTAAAGTCGGTAATGCTGGCTTCCGCGCCCAGCTTACGAATATTTTCTAAGCGCTCCGCTGCCGTGCCCTTGGGCATAAAGACTACTGCCCTGTGCCCCAAGCGCTGCGCCGTCCAAGCCACGCCCCGGCCATGATTGCCATCGGTAGCGGTAACAAAGGTCAGCGTGCCTAAGCGCTCCTTCACCTCGGGTGCAAGCAGTCGCGCTAAAGTCATTTCTGCTTCTGCAAGGCCAATGCGGCTCCCTATTTCCCGGGCAATAGCATAGCTGCCGCCCAAAACCTTGAAGGCATTTAAGCCAAAGCGATAGCTTTCGTCCTTCACATAGATGCCCTTCACGCCCAGCTCCTGCGCTAAAGCATTAAGCTGCACTAAAGGCGTAATGCTGTACTCGTCAAAGCTTTGGTGAAAGCTACGAACTTTTTGGGCCTGCTCCAAGCCAAAGTACTCTGTTTGCACTGCACCATATTTGCTTTTATGAGGTAAATGCACCAGATGAAAGTCCTGCATTTTGCGTCCTCCTTATACAATTCTCTCTATGCTCGCGCACAAGCTGCTGTAAATAGCTCAATTTTTCGCTAATATATAACCTAAAACCATGCCTGCTTCGCGGTACACCAATTTACTTGTGCTAGCCTCGCAAATAGCCTGCAGCTGCTCCTGCCAAGCCGCTAAAACAGCCTGCTTATTGAGCTGGCGACGCTGCTTTTTCACTGCCTCGGCCGCCTTCACAGCAGCCTTCACATTGCAGCAGCGCGCTAAGGCGCAGATATTTTCGGCAGCACTTAAATCGGACTCGGTCAGCTTCTGCTGCCATTGCTTTACAGCAGCCTTAATGCTTACATCCGCAATCTCCTCCGCCAGATCTGCCTTGTAAACCATGCTCGCCAAAGCGAAAACAACCTCCGTAAAGCAACCATCAGCAGCTGATACTTGCAGCGTAGTTACGCGATCCTTAGTCTCCGCAGATAGCTTCTTTTGCAGCGAGTTGCGCTCCAGCTTGCCCTTAGCCATAATGCGCTGCCACAAAGCCTGCAATGCCAGCAGGCTGCGCACATCCTCCACCAGCTTGAGCAGCTCCTCCAGGCGCTCGTAGCTGCCTGCTTGCGCCACAGCGGCCAAGCTCCGCAGCAGCACAAGCTCACGCTTCAAATTTTTAAGCAGCTTATCGCTAATATTTTGCTGCAGCTCCTGCTGCAGTCCCAGCAGCTGCTCGCCATGACCAGCGATAGCAGCCTGCAGCTCGTCCTTCACTAAACCATTACCCAGCTTTTCCTTAACGGGCGCAACATCAGCCATAATTCCGCGCAGGGCCAATCCACGCACAAATTTACTGCGTTTTTCCACAAAAACAGGCACCTGAGACGCGATAGCCGCAGCCAAGTCCAAAAGGGCTCCCTTGTCGCCCTCTAATAACTCAATTTCTACCTCATCAATGGCGTCAGTGCTATCCTTAGCGGCAGTAATCTTACCGTGGTCAATGGCAAGCTCCGCCACTGCGCCCTCTAAATCAAGAATATAGGTTGTACGCTGCACGGTGACAGTGAACAGCTTACTAACACCGTTGGGCGCCAATTCGCTAAGCTCAAAGCCCAATCCCAGCTCAGCAAAGCCATCCAATTTAGCCCGAGTACTGGAGAGGGGCAGATTCAGCTCTACTCGCTCGCTGAGCCCTGCTCCGTTGGCGATGCGGGTCTTCACCGTGGCTTCATAGGTGCCATCTCCCTTAGAGCGCACTCTATAGGCAATCCCCTGACGCTTGAAGGCCAAATCCTCCGTATCATAATAGCTGCTCACCAGCTTGCGCTTTTGCATGCTGCCCTCGCGCACAGCCTTAGCTACACAGTCCAACGCTAAAAGCTTTTTCAAATTATCCTTGCTCACTACCAGCTTCAATTCAATCTCTGTATTTTTTGCCATTTATGTCACGACCTTTCTTCCACAATAAAAGTGGCACACCAAAAGCCAAAATCGTCACTACAACCGCCATATAAAAGCGGGATGTACCAAAGGAATCAGCCAAAAAATTATAGGCAATCGCACCGGGGAGCATGCCCAAACAAGTCGCCCCACCATAAATTTTAAAGGGCAAGCGCACGCTGCCGGCAATAATGCTCACGGGGTCATAGGGAAAAATGGGCACGGTACGCAGCCACAGCATCTTCGTAAAGCTGCCCTCGCCTACTAAATAAGCGGTAAGACGCTCACCCCAGCTGCCACCAAAATGGCGCAGAAGCCAATTGCCGCCACCAAAGCGCCCCAAAAAGTAGCACAGCGTGGCGCAGCCAAATCCACCCAGCAGCAAAAAGATAATACCCAGCCACGGCCCAAAAAGCACTCCTGCGCTCAAATTCAACAACAGCGTAGGGAAAAACAGCAGGGGCCTAATCGTATAAACGCCTACATAAATCAACGGCGCCCACACGCCAAAGCCCATCACCCAGCGCCGAATATCCTCCGCCGATTGAGGATGGGGATTATAAGGGGAAGCATATAAGCCATAAATAACTAATCCCAGTAAAACTAGATACGCCACCAAGCGTAATAACAAATAAATAGTAGCTCTTTTCATAAAAATCCTTTCTATCCATCTTAATTATAAGACTTTTTACCCTCTCTATGCAAGCGTTAGCGCCACAATCTGCGAAATTACTGTGAAGTAGTATGATTTAAATGTGAACATGCTTGACTTTAGCCTCTAGTTATATATAATTAAGGTGTAGCTAAGATTACTGCACTTGTATTCAATTACTATTTTTTGAAAGTGGGGAAAGATCATGATTTTTAAATTTGAAGGACAAGCTCCCAAAATTGACGAAAAGGCTTATGCTTTTAACACTGCTACGTTGATTGGTAAGGTTGAAATTAAGGAATATGCCAGCGTATGGCCGGGCGTAACCATTCGTGGCGACGTAAACCGCATCGAAGTTGGCCGCTATAGCAATATTCAAGACAACAGCGTGCTGCACGTTGCCGATAATTATGCCTGCATCGTAGGCGATTATGTAACCGTTGGTCACTGCGCTCTGCTGCATGCCTGCACCGTTGAGGACCACTGCTTAATTGGTATGCATTCCACCGTTTTGGACGGCGCTATTATTGGCAAGGGCTCCATCGTTGCTGCCGGTGCAGTAGTAACCAAGGGCACCATTGTTCCACCCAACTCCCTCGTTGCCGGCATCCCCGCTAAGGTTATCAAAACCTTGGACGAAAAGGGCTTGGCTTCCATTCACGCCCAAGCTATTAAATATAAAACTCTGTGGACCGAGCGCTACGGCTTGCTGCCCAATGGCGGCGGCGAAAGCTACCACGGTGAAAAGATTGTTTAATATATAGAATAAAAGATTTCCAATTTCCTCTAAAAAATTTACGGCTGCCCCACTTCGGTGGGACAGCCTTTTTTTCTTGCCAATGCTACATCAATTCATTATGTTTATCGGTAAAGCTTGTAGGGCTTGGCTTTTTTGGCAAAATCTTTAGCTTCCTGCTGCCAACGAGGAAAGACATCCTGCGCTGGCACATTTTCTCTAGCGCTGCTTTCACCCAAATTAGTATCAATTTTATAACCCTTTAGCCCATAACCTCTCTCCTTAAATGTAATTAAATCGGGGTAAAGCTGGCGCAGTGTTTGCAAAATTACATAGCCCGCTTCCGCCAGATTGGCCTGCCCCTTATCCAACACATAAATTTCTACGCCGTGGACCAGCTTCCCTGCGTAGGCACCTGCTTCCGGAGTAAAGACCGCCGCACGAAAGCCGATGCCAGGCAGATTTTGAGCATCCAAGGCCTGCTTAACCTGCGCTGCATCCATGAAGGGCGCGCCCACAAAATGAAAGGGCTTGCCCGTGCCGATGCCCACGGAAAGGTTGCCATTACCCAGACTGCCGGTGATGCAGTATAAATAGGCGCACTCGGCGGTGGGAATGCGGGGCGAGGTCTGTACCCAGGGCAGGCCTGTTGCATCCCAATCCATGCTAGCTCTATAATTGCGCATAGGCACTACCTCAAGCTGACAATTGATGCTCTCTTCCTTATTGATGTAGCGTGCAAATTCGCCGATGGTGAAGCCGTGACGCAGAGGTATGGAATAAAGGCCAATGAACGTTGCGTACTCTGGCTTAAGCACCGGACCCTGGATTTTATCGCCCAAGGGATTAGGACGGTCCAGCACCACGACCTCCTTATTATACTTAGCGCAGGCCTCCATGATATAGGCTAGCGAGGAGAAATAGGTGTAGTGGCGTACGCCCACATCCTGAATATCCACCACCATGGTATCGATTTTATCCAGCATTTCTTTGCTGGGACGACGGCTTGCGCCGTACAAGCTAAGCACAGGAATGTTCTGATACTGGCTATCGTTAAACTTTTCGCCAGCAGTAACAGCGCCATAAAGGCCATGCTCCGGAACAAAAATGGCGCTCAAATTGTATTGCCCCCGCAAAATGTCCACGCTGGAGCGCAGCATGCTATCCACGCCCGTTTGGTTGGTGAAAAGGCCTAAACGTTTGCCTTTAAATAACTTGCTGAACTCAGGCTCGGTAACCCTTTCGATGCCCAGTACCACCTTACTAGACGACTTCTCAACATCCATTTTCTTTGCGTTTGTGAGCATGCAGCCACTCAAAACCACTATACACAATAATAACAGTAAAATCTTTCTTAACATGTTCGGTTCTCCTTTGGTTCTATCATACTATTATACCATAAGTGAGAATCATGAATATGAAATTCGTAATAAGCAAGCATCATGCTCGCGGTGATTTCAAGCGAGCATGATGATTACTTATTACGAAATTAAAAACAAAAACCGTAGTACCAAAACGATACTACGGTTAAAAATTAACAAAGCTATAAAACTTATGCTGCCTTCAAGGCCTTTTCCTTCTTCTTCTGAATAAAGAACAGCACTATGCAGCATGCAATACCAACAGCATCAGTAACCATGCCCGGGTTCATCAAGCCCAGCGCGCCTACCAAAATAACCAAGCGCAACCAAGCCGCAACCTTCGCACAGAAATACCCTTCAACAGCAACTGCCAGCATAAATACGCCGATGCAGGCCGTTACAGCCGTCCACGCGCCCTCTGCCAAGGTGGTGTTAATAAGCATCAATTGGGGAGAGAACACGAACATAAACGGCACGATAAAGCCCGCAATCGCCAGCTTCACGGAGGCAACGCCCGTCTTCATCGGATCGCCGCCACCGAGGCCCGCTGCCGCAAAGGACGCCAACGCCACAGGCGGAGTGAGGTTTGCAAACATGGCATAATAGAAGGAGAACATATGGGCAGCCGCCGGAGCGATACCCAGCTTAGCCAGTGCCGGAGCAGCAATGGCCGCAGTAATGATGTATGCCGGGATGGAAGGTAGGCCCATGCCCAGAATCATACAGGTAATCATGGTGAACACCAGCGTGAAGAGAATGCTGGTGCCGCCCAAGGCGATAATCGTGTTCGCCATGGTCAGACCAAAGCCGGTCTTGGAGCATACGCCGATGATGATACCTACGCAGGCGCAGGCAATCGCTACGGATACAGTCTGCTTCGCGCCATTAGCCAAGGCATCAACCATATCCTTCACGCTCATGCGCGTATCCTTTTTCAGCTGGGCTACCACAACGGTAACTACGATGGTCAATACTGCAGAATAAACAACGGTGGTACCGGAGAAGAACAGCATGTAAAGCAGGAAGAATACCGGCAGCAGCAAATGGCCACGCGCATTCAACACAGTCTTCAATACCGGCAGCTGGTCCTTCGGCAGGCCCACCAGACCATCCTTAGAAGCACGCAGCTGTACTTGGATGATAATACCCAAATAATAGAGTAAAGCCGGAATCGCAGCCCACACGATAATATTGGAGTATTTTACGCCCAACATTTCCGCCATAATGAAAGCTGCAGCGCCCATAATCGGCGGCAGCAGCTGACCGCCAACGGAAGCAGCGGATTCAACAGCACCAGCGAATTCCTTGGAATAACCGGTTTTCTTCATCAAGGGAATGGTGAA
>USBV01000008.1 GCA_900553055.1 uncultured Phascolarctobacterium sp. | reverse complement strand
GGCCTCGCTGCGCGAGCGGATAATGTCCATCACTGCTTCGGCCTGCGTTAAATCGATACGTCCGTTTAAAAAGGCTCGTTTAGTAAACTCGCCCGCCTCCGCCGGTCTTGCGCCGGCAGCATAGGTCAAGGCTAAAATCTTCTTTAAGGATTGCAGGCCGCCGTGGCACTGGATTTCTACAACATCCTCAGCCGTATAGGAGCGTGGTCCCCTCATATACACAGCCAGAACTTCATCCACCAAGCTGCCGTCCTCATCATAAACATGGCCATAAACCATGGTATTAGCAGCATAAGCTGCCAAGGCCTTGCCAGAGGCTGCCTTAAATAAACGCTCGCCCACAGCTAGTGCTCGCTCGCCGCTAATGCGCACAATGCCCACGGCACCCTCTCCTAAAGCAGTAATTACGGCGCTGATAGTATCCTCTGCCATGTGCGCCCTCCTTCCTTTATCTCAGAATAAAATATAACCCAGTATCTTACTACTGGGTTATAAGCTATTATTTTTTCAATTCAATTACCACATGACGGTACGGTTCATCGCCCTCGCTAAGGGTCGTAACCCGGCGATCGCCCTGCAGGGCCATATGGATGATTTTACGTTCATGGGGATTCATCGGCTCTAGGGCTACACGCTCACCAGTGCGTTTTACCTTGTCAGCCAAACGATTTGCCAAACGAGTGAGGGTATCAATGCGGCGGTCACGATAATCCTCCACATCAATGATTACACGCACGCGTTCATTGCTGTTTTTGTTAGCTACCAAATTGGTCAGATATTGCAGGCTGTCCAGAGTTTGGCCGTGCTTGCCAATCAGAATGCCCATATCGTCGCCATGCAGCTTAAAGGTTACGCTACCATCATTTTTATTGATGAATTTTTCCATAACCACTTCAATCTTCATCGCATTGAATACCTTTTGCAGGAATTCCTTAGCGGCGTTAACAGATTCGTCATTCACAGCATATTTGCGCGGCTCGCGTGCAGGACGCTCGCTCTTCATGGATTCCAAGGTAGAAATTGCAGAATCCACAGCCTGATCCTTAGCAGCAGCTGCCTTTTTACCAAGCTCTTCAGCTGCGTCAGATGCTTGCTCCTTCAGCTCGTCAGCCTTTTTAGAAATATTTTTAGAAACTGTGCTTACAGCAATAGTAGTTGCTTCCTTAACGGCGCTCACTGCTTCGCTTGCAGCCTCGCTAAAGGTTTTTTCAGCAGCCTCTTCCTTGGCAGCCTCAGTCGGAGCAACAGCTTCCTTCACAGTAACGCGTACCTTTGCGTTCTTGCCACCAAAAAAGCCCAAAAATGCTTTTTTGCCTTCTTCCAAAACTTCAATTTCAGCTTGGTCAGCAGTAATATTTAAAGCCTTTAAAGCCTCGGCTACAGCTTCATCCACAGTCTTACCAGTTTTTTCAACAAAAGCCATCTCTCTCACTCCTTACTGATTACTTAGCAGCCGCCTTATCCATCATATATTGTTGGCCGATCTGCATAATGTTCATTACTACCCAATACAGCACCAAGCCACCGGGGAAGGTTAAGCTGATATAACCAATGAACAAGGGCATGAAGTACATCATCATCTTGTTCTGGGCACCGCCACCAGCAGGCATGGTTTGCTTAGAAGCAATAAAGGTAGTCAAAGCAGACAATACCGGCAGGATATAGGTCGGGTCCGGATTGGAGATGCTTTGCATCCACAGGAAGGAAGCAGAGCCTTCGTAATGGAAATCACGGATACCATAGAAAATACCAATCATAATCGGCATTTGTACCAGTAAGGGCAGGCAGCCTGCCAACGGGTTTACACCCTCGCTTTTATAAAGATTAGCCAGCTCCATATTCAGACGTTGCTTGTCGTCCTTATATTTTTCTTGGATGGCCTTCATTTTCGGTTGCAGTTCCATCATAGCTTTAGTGGATTCAATCTGCTTTTTAGTCAGGGGATACAAAAGCAGCTTCACTAAAACCGTCATAATAATAATTGCTACACCATAGTTAGCAAAACCAATGCCTTGGAGAAAGCTATAGATTACAGTAATTACTTGTTGAACGATATTGCTGAGAAAATCCAAAAATATCACTCCTTAAAAACAAAGTGTTGTTTGCTCAATTCTTATTTCACCGGATCATAACCGCCAGGATTAAAGGGGTGACATTTGCAAATCCTTTTGAGGGCCAGCCATAATCCACGTACAGGTCCTTTTTTCTGTATCGCCTCAATCGCATAGGCCGAGCAGGTAGGGTAAAACCTACACGTCGGTGGGAATAAAGGCGAAATAAAGATTTGGTAAAATCTTATACATAAAATCAGTATCCTGCTCATAGGCATATCCTTATTCCTGCAGCAAGTCTGCTCTCTTCACTAGTCTTAAAAAAACTCGCTCAAAAGTCTTTAAATCGGCCTTCGTCAGCTTTTGACGGGCCACCCAAACTATATGATAACCTTTTTTAAGCTTTGCCTGATGCATGCGGAAAACTTCACGCATCAAACGCTTGACTCTGTTGCGAACCACCGCACAGCCCAGCTTTTTACCAACAGCCAAGCCAATTTTCACATCCTCGCCTTGGTCGGCCAAGATGTAAAATACGGAAAGTGGATCCACCACAGTGCGTCCCTTGCCATAGACAAACTGAAAGCTTTTTTTCGATTTCAGCTTATTGATCTTCTTAAAAGTAAACTTCTTTCTTTGCATTAAATGCACTCCTGCCCGCATGGAAAAAATAGGCCACTTGCGCGGCCTATTTTATAATGTTATGCAGACAATTTCTTTCTGCCTCTAGCACGTCTTCTTTTGAGAACTTGACGACCGCCCAAAGTTTTCATTCTTTCTCTGAAACCATGAGTTCTTTTTCTTCTGAGATTGTTAGGTTGAAAAGTACGTTTCATTCAGTATTCCCTCCTTATCCACCGCAAAATTTTATCAAATTCCATATATCTGAATTGATAGCTGTTGTTTTTATACCCACTGCTCGCAGCACGGCAAAATAGGCGCACTGCAACCATGCAAGGTATTACTGAAATATTATATGGGAAAATAAAAGTTTCGTCAAGTAGAAAACGCCTATTTTTCGGGGCTTTGAAGAAATTTTCTTTAATATTTGCGAAGTTATCCACAGTCTGTTACAATATTAGGTAGATAAATGTACCCTCATCCAGAAATTATACGGCTTTGGCTGCTTTTTAGCCTAGCGCCGCAGCCCGCCGTCTTGATTATTATAAAATTATTATAGGAAAGGATGTACTGTATGAGTTCCTATGATTTAGCAGAAATCTGGGTTAAATGCACGGATAAATTTAAGGAATCAGCCAACGAAAAAATCTTTGATGTGTGGATTAAGCCCATCATTCCCTTGGAGGTTACAGATACATATTACAAGGTAGCCGTCAAAAACAGCTTCTTTAAAACAATGCTCGAGGAAAACTATGCCAATCTCATCGAAGGCATTCTCTCGAATATTATGGGTAAAAATATCAGCCTCATCATTGAAACGATGGAGGGTGAAGCCTCCTTAAGCGAAGAGCTCTTAGAGCCCCGCCCCACCAAAACACAGCAGCAGCAATTATTCACCGAAAAAACTGCGGAGCAGCAAATAGACGAAAGCAATTTAAATCCTAAATTTGTTTTTGAAACCTTTGTCATTGGCAATTCCAACCGCTTCGCGCACGCTGCCGCTCAGGCTGTTGCCAATAATCCCGCTCACGCCTATAACCCACTTTTCCTGTATGGCGGCGTAGGTCTTGGCAAAACCCACTTAATGCATGCTATCGGCAACCGCATTAAGCAAAATAACCCCGGCATGAAGGTGCTTTATACCACCAGCGAAAAATTCACCAACGAAATTATCAATTCTATCCAAAATAAGAACACCGAAGCCTTTCGCCAAAAATATCGCAATATCGATTGCCTGATTATCGACGATATTCAATTCTTAAAGGGCAAGGAGCAAACGCAGGTTGAGTTTTTCCACACCTTTAACGCGCTTAAGGACGCTAATAAGCAAATTATTATCTCCAGTGATCGGCCTCCGCGTGAAATCGAAACCCTCGAGGACAGGCTGCGCTCTCGCTTTGACCAAGGTCTTACTGCCGACATTCAGCCGCCCGACCTCGAAACACGCATGGCCATTTTGCGTACAAAGGCTCTTTCCGATAATATTCAAATGCCCAACGATGTCATCACCCTTTTAGCGACGAACATCGCGACCAATATTCGTGAGATAGAGGGTGCCTATACCAAAATTGTGGCCTACACCTCCTTAATGGATATGCCCATTACCATGGAAACGGCGCAAAAGGTGCTTTCCGACATGGGTAATACTGTAAAAACAAGAACGATTACCTTTGAAGGCATTACTAAGGTCGTTGCCGAGCATTACAATATTAAGCAGGATGAACTTTTCAACAAAAAACGCACGCAAAATATTGCCCATCCACGCCAGGTGGCCATGTATTTATGTCGTGAACTTGCCGACCTTTCTTATCCCAAAATTGGCGAGCTTTTTGGCGGGCGCGACCACACAACGGTCATCCACGCTTACGAAAAGATCAGTAAAAACAAAAACACTAACTTGGCTTTGCAAAAAGAGCTTCAAGAAATGATAGAAATTCTGCAGCAATAAGAGAACAAAAAGTTATCCACAAAAACTGTTGATAACTCGCCTCTAAACTGTGTATAACTTCGACGAGAAGTTGATAAATTTTTTGGCTGTTAATTCTGTGTAAAATATTTCCCGCTTATCAACAGGGTTATCTACATGGCTAAACAAGCCTCCTGTATGGCTTAGTACCACTTTTCCACATTACTAACAGCTCTTACTACTACTTCGACTACTTTTAATAAATTATATAGTAATAAAAAACCAAGGAGGACTGTGTACAAATGATAATAACCTGTAATACCAGTGAATTAAATAAAGCAATTCAAACCGCACAAAAAGCAATCACATCCAAGCCCAGTACACCTATTTTTTCTTGCTTGCATTTAATTACCTGCAATGGACGCTTGGTAATCCAAGGTATGGATTTAAATATGGCTATTTCCTGCACTATTGATGCCAATATCACTGAACCCGGGGAAATAGTCGTTTCTGCTAAGCATATTTCCGAGCTTGTACGCAAACTTTCTGCAGAAACTGTTACCATCAGCAAAAATCAAGAAAATAAAACCATTAAGGTTGCTTCCGGTAACTCCGAATATCAATTACTTTTAATGAATGAGGATGATTATCCTAAATTTCCCGATTTTAATGGCGATAAATCCATCACTATAGCTGATGATAAAATAAAAGAGCTTATTCGCAAGACTATTTTCTCCTGCTCCAACGATGAAGCAAGACCTCTGTTTACCGGTATTTTAGTAGAATCAAAGGACGATAAGCTAACCTTTGTAGGTACTAATACCCATCGTTTAGCAGTAAAGTTTATTTCTCAGCCTACACAGGAAAACCTGAGCATGATTATTCCCTCTAAGGTTTTAAACGAAATTTCCCGCAACCTTACCAGTGACATGCCCCAAGAGGTTAAAATTTCTCTGTTAAATAACCAAATTATGGTTATTATTGACGATGTTATCATCGTTTCCCGTCTTATCGAAGGTAAATTCCCTGATTATAATAAGGTAATTCCCGCTAAATTTGCTGTTAAATGCACGGTTAAGGCCAAGGAATTGGCTGGAGCTGTGGAGCGCGTAGCTTTATTCTCCACTGATGGCGATTATAGCACTGTAAAAATGAGCATTAATCAAGGGGAAATTACCATTACCTCCAGCAGTCCTGATGTGGGCACCGGCAAGGAGGTGCTCCCCTGCACCACCGAGGGCGATGCTCTTAATGTAGCCTTTAATGCTAAATACATTCTGGATATTTTGAAAAACGTAGACGCTGAGGAAGTATTGCTGAGCATGAATACTTCCCTGAGCCCTGTTTGCATCACTGCGCCTGAGGAGGATAATTATATTTATATCGTTACTCCCGTACGCGTAGTATTTTAAGAGGTGTTAGCATGCAAAAGGAAACAGTAGCTATTATTACTGAGTTTATTACTATGGATAAGCTGTTAAAGTTTTCCGGTGTTGCTGATACCGGTGGACAGGCTTTTTTGATGGTAGAGGATGGAATTATTAAACTCAATGGTAAGCTGGTAACGGAAAAGCGCAAAAAAGTTTTTCCCGGCGATGTTGTGAATATCGAAGACCAAATCGAGCTTACCATCACTAAAGAAGCATGAAGATTTCCAGTCTTTATGCAGTAAATTTTCGCAATTACACACAGTGCCAGCTCAAGCTAGCATCCATGATTAACGTTTTTTATGGCAAAAATGCGCAGGGCAAGACCAATATTTTAGAGGCAATTTTTTATGGCGCCTTTGGGCTTTCGCATCGCACCTCGACAGAAGAGGATTTATTAAAGCTGGGGACGGACGCGATGGCTGTGGGCATTGAGTTTGCCAGCTTCAGTGGTACCCATGAGGTAAAGCTAAAGAAATATCGCCAGAAGCAAAAATGGAAAAAAGAAATTTGGCTGGACGGCGCTAAGGTGCGCCCCAAGGAGCATTACGGTGCTTTAAACACAGTGATGTTTTCGCCCGAGGATTTGCAGCTTGTAAAGGGTGAGCCGGCCTTAAGAAGACGCTTTTTTGATATGCAGATTTCCCAAACAGACCCTATCTACTACGATTTATTGGTGAAATATAATCGTGTGCTTTTGCAGCGCAATCGCCTCTTAAAGGAGTTGCGTGATGAGGGCGGTCGTCAGGAAATACTGCAGCCCTGGAATCAGGAATTTATTAAGCTGGCTACTGCGATTACTAAGAAACGTTTGCAAGCGCTTGCTAAACTGGAGGCTATTGCCAGTGAAATATATGCTTCCATCACCAGTAATCAGGAAGAGCTGAAGGTGCGTTATGAGCTTAAGGCTAATAATGGTGAGCTGCTCTACCCTGCCTCTGCTGAGGAGCTGACAGAGAGCTTTTACGCTAAAGCTTTGGCTGAACGGGAGCGGATAGATATTCTGCGCGGTAATACAGGTATTGGACCGCATCGGGATGATTTACAGCTGCTATTAAATGGCTTATCCCTGCGCTCCTTTGGCTCACAGGGGCAGCAGCGCAGCGGTGCGCTCGCTTTGAAGCTTTCCCAGCTGGAGTATGTGCGGCGCGAAATTGGCGAGTTTCCGATTTTGCTCTTAGATGATGTGATGAGTGAATTGGATGATAGCCGTAGAGCGCAGCTGCTGCTTTTTATCGACGGGCGTGTGCAAACCTTTATTACCGTTAATGACCGCGAGCTCATCCCTGATTTGGTTGGTAATGCTTATTTTCGCATCGAAAATGGCGTAATTAATGAGGCTTAAAGATGTATGAGGATTTTTTGACACCTACGGATGCTATTATTAAGCATTTATTCGACCCGCGCTATCCCAATAAATTTATTCCTCTACAGGGCAAATATTTGTATTTGCAGCATTACCTGAGCCTGCATTGGCAGGATATTTGCGGCTCTAATTTAGCTCGTCGCTGTGGTGTGGAAAAGCTTGCGGGGAACGAGCTTTATATTCGTACCGGTAATTCCTTATTGGCTAATGAGCTTTATATGATGCAGGATTTGTTTTTGCAAAAGATAAATGCCTATCTTTTGGGCGCTTTAATCATTAAAAAGCTGTATTTTCATACGGGTAGCTTTTATCGCAGGCAGGAGCAGCAGCAAAAGAAGCTCGAGCAGGAGTCATATCCAGCTATAGAGTATACTACCTGCCCTAAATGCGGTGCGCGGATGGAAAAGGGCTTAGCTATGTGCAGCGTTTGTGACCGCAAGGAGCGTGAGCATTTGCGCCAGTATTTAGCAGAGCTCCTGCGCATTCAACCATGGTTAACCTACGAGGATTGTAAAGCTTACTATAAATGTGATAGAATATTATTTACTGCCGTTAAGGATAACCTCAAAAATTACTATTTTGAAAGGGTAAGATTGGGTTATGCCGATAAAAAAGATAATCTCTTAGCCGTTCTATTTTTGACAGGAAAGCAGCCTGAGGCATTAACGCCTGCTTTATATGATAATGCTTTAGCCTATTTACGGAGGGATCAGAGTGTACTTGCATTTGGGAGCCGATTGCATGGTAAAAAATAGTGAGATTATCGCTATTTTTAATTTACGCCATCCACAATCAGCTATATATAGTGAATATGTTGAGCGTTATCGCGACAGGTATAAGATTATTGATGTTGCCGAGGGCGATGAATATGCCAGTGTTGTTTTGACGAAGGACACGCTGTATTTATCGGCTATTTCTGCTTTAACCTTGAAGAAACGCGCCGATGCCGGTTTTATGGCAGGCGCTTGCTATACTAATTTATAAATTTCGCTACGGAGGTAAATATGGCCCAAGATCTTGATATTGAAAAAGAAACTGCCGTTAGTGGCAGCTATAATGCGGAACAGATTCATGTGCTGGAAGGCCTGGAAGCTGTTCGTAAGAGGCCTGCTATGTATATTGGCAGTACCTCTGCACGCGGTCTGCACCATTTGGTGTACGAGGTTGTGGACAACAGTATTGACGAAGCCTTGGCCGGTCACTGTACTGAGATTAAGGTAATCATCCATGCGGATAATAGTATTACGGTTGTAGATAATGGCCGTGGTATTCCCGTGGACATGATGAAAAAAGAGAAAAAACCTGCAGTTGAAGTAATTATGACTGTGCTGCATGCCGGTGGTAAATTCGGCGACGGTGGCTACAAGGTTTCCGGTGGCCTGCACGGCGTGGGCGTAACCTGCGTTAACGCTCTGAGTGAGCATATGGAGGTTGAGGTTCGCCGTGGCGGCAAGTGCTACGGTATTGAGTTTAAGCAGGGCAAAACCAGCAAAAAGCTGTATGAAAAGGGCACTGCCGATGCTACCGGAACCACTGTGCATTTTAAGCCGGACTCCTCTATTTTTACGGAAACTGAATATAGCTATGAAACACTGCGCTTGCGCATTCGTGAATTAGCATTTTTGAATAAGGGAATTACTATTTCCCTTACTGATGAGCGCCCTGAGGGTCGCAGCGAAACCTTCCATTTTGCCGGTGGTATTATTGAGTTTGTTAATTTTGTTGACCAAAATAAGGATAAGATTAACGCTAAGCCGATTTATTTGGAGGGTGAAAAGAACAGCATCATTGTAGAGGTAGCAATGCAATATTGCGATACCTATAATGAGAACGTTTTTACCTATGTTAATAATATTAATACCGAAGAGGGCGGCACGCATTTAAGCGGCTTCCGCAAGGCATTAACGAGAACCATTAATAACTATGCGCGTGTTAATAAGCTCTTAAAGGATAATGAGGATGCCTTGAGCGGCGACGATGTGCGCGAGGGTTTAACTGCAGTGCTCAGCCTGAAGGTGCCTAATCCTCAATTCGAAAGCCAGACTAAGATTAAGCTGGGTAATAGCGAGGTTATGCCCATAGTTGATAGTCTTGTGGGCGATACCTTGGCCGAGTTTATGGAAGAAAACCCCACTGTTGCCAAAAAGATTGTGGAAAAGGGCATTGTTGCTGCCCGTGCCCGTTTGGCAGCTCGTAAAGCACGTGAGCTGACGCGTAGAAAGAATGCTATGGATTTGGGTGGCTTGCCCGGCAAGCTGGCAGACTGCAAGAGCCGCAATGTGGAGGACACCGAGATTTACTTAGTCGAAGGTGATTCCGCAGGTGGCAGTGCTAAGCAGGGACGCAACTCTGACTTCCAGGCTATTTTGCCCTTGCGTGGTAAGATTTTGAACGTTGAAAAGGCTCGTTTAGATAAAATTTTGAGCAGCGAAGAAATTCGCAATATGATTACCGCCTTTGGCTGCGGTATTGGCGATGATTTTAATTTGGATAAGGCCCGCTATGGCAAGATTATCATCATGACCGATGCGGACGTGGACGGCGCGCATATTCGCACGTTGCTCCTCACCTTCTTCTATCGCTATATGCAGCCACTAATTAAGGAGGGCCATGTTTATATTGCTCAGCCGCCTCTGTATTTGATTCGTAAGAGTCAGAAGGAGCATTATTATGCTTATAGTGATGACGAGCTGCAGCAAATTCTGGATAAGGTTGGTCGCGATAGCAATCCCTATATCCAACGCTACAAAGGCCTTGGTGAAATGAACCCTGGTCAGCTGTGGGAGACCACGATGGACCCCGCTGCTCGCACAATTCTGCAGGTACAGCTGGAGGATGCTGCTGAAGCAGACACTATTTTCTCCATTTTGATGGGCGATAAGGTTGAGCCTCGTCGTCAGTTTATTGAGCAAAATGCTAATAATGTCCGTAATTTGGACCTGTAAGAGTTTTTATAGAGGTAAGACAAATGGTAAAAATTAAAAAGGGCCTTTCTGATGCAGATATGCTGAAGGGCTTTAACGAAAACCTAACCTTTGAAAATGGCATGTATGCTGAAGAAAAGGTTACGCCAAGCAAAATTAAAGGCGCCAAGGCTCCTGTTAAAAAAGAGCTGTTGCTACCGCCGGAAGCGCAAGAGCGTTTAAACCGCTTTTTGCTGGAAATCAGCATGGAATGTCTGCAAAAGAATCAGGGCGGCTGCTTCTGGAAGGTAGCCAGAGAGCAGGACCAAATTATTATTAAGCCCGTTGCTTTAGTAAAAAAATGAGCAGCGATTTTTCTGTGCTTTTGCCTAATGTAAGCATCGTGTTTCACGTGAAACATGGTGCTGCAGAAATGGCAGCTACTCCTGCTCAACCGCAGCAAAAATCTTCTGTGTTTCACGTGAAACATGAGCAACAGGCAAATTTGCTCCTAGCAGGAGGAAGAGAGCCAGCATGCGAGTGGCTTAAACGTGTTGCGCAGGCAAATGCATTAGCTGTTTATTGTGCAGATAAGGGAGTGAATTGTGCTTTAGCTGCACAATTAGCGCCCCAATTAGTAGTTGGCGATTGTGATAGCAGCCCCCTTGCTTTTTATGAGCAAGCGCAGGCATTAGGAGCGAAGCTAGAGCTGCATCCACCTGCCAAGAATGACACTGATTTACAGCTTTTACTAAAAAGCTTATCCCCTGCTCCCCTTGTAGCAAGTGGCATTTGGGGCGGTCGCTTTGACCATCTTTTTAGCAATGTATATTCACTGCTACAGTTTAAAAAGCAGCATGATACCCAAGTGCTTTTGGCAGATGGGCACGAATTAATGGTGTTCTTGTGTTGTGAAGAAGAAGTTACTCTCCAATTAGAGCATGCAGAAAAGGTGCAAGCATTATCGCTTATCCCGCTAAGCGCTACAGCAGTAGTAAGCTTGGACGGAGTGCGTTGGCCTCTAGCTAAGGCTGCCTTAAAACAACAGCATCCCTATGCGATTAGTAATGAGGTAATTGCTGAGTATATTCAATGCCTATGCCATGAGGGTGATGTGGGCTTATATATCCATTGGAATGAATAGGCCTAATTGGCTGAGACTGGAAAATTCTAACATGGTGCTCAGATAAGGGTAGATTTTGTAAATAATAAAATAATATTATGATAATATGAGGGGATTTGTGTGGAAAATTTTATTGGGTCCTTGGACCCTCTAACAATTTTATTTTTAGTTGTAGCAGGCTTTATTTCAGCCTTTATTGATTCAACAGTTGGTGGTGGCGGTTTAATTTCCACCCCTGCCCTGCTCAGCCTAGGACTTCCTGTTCCCTACGCTTTAGGCACGAATAAGGTGGCTGCCTCCGTGGGTGCCTTCACCAGCGTTATTTCCTTTTGGCGCGCCGGCAAGATTAAAAAAGCAGCGTTAGCCTTGATGCCCCTGTCCTTCATTGGTTCAGCCTTGGGTGCTTATGTGGTGTACTTATTGCCGGAAAAGCTGATGAAAAATATCATCGTAGTGCTTTTGGTGGCTGTAGCCATTTACACCTATCGACGCAAGGATTGGGGCGACACCGGTACTGTGCAAAAGCTGGGGATGCAGGCACTAATCGGCGCCTTTATCATGGCCTTTGGCATGGGCTTTTATGATGGCTTTTTTGGCCCCGGTACTGGCTCCTTCCTCATCTTTGGGTTCCTGTATTTGGGCTATGATTTCGTTACTGCAGCAGGTAATGCCAAGGCACTAAACTTTGCCAGCGGTGTGGGTGCGCTGGTAGCCTTTGCTATGAGTGGCACCATCGTGTGGAGCTATGGCTTGATAATGGCTAGTGCGATGGTTGTTGGTGCCCTGTGTGGATCGCGCTTAGCTATCAAAAAAGGCGCCTCCTATGTGCGCCCGCTGTATTTATTGGTAACTACGCTGCTTATTGGTAAGCAGGTTTACGAAATTTTGTTTAAATAAAGCTTTTAAAGGTGCAGCTACTAAACTAGGAAAATATTTAGAGAAGTTAATATTGAAATTTGCAAATAAATTTAACTTAGATGTAGATTGAATTGAAAGAAAGGTGATTGCATGGATAATTTAGAGCCCACTACCGGTAAGGTTTTGCCGGTGTATATCGAAGATGAAATGCAAAAATCATACATTGATTATGCAATGAGCGTTATTATCCAACGTGCTTTGCCCGATGTACGCGATGGCTTGAAGCCAGTTCACCGCCGCATTCTGTATGCGATGCAGGAAGCAGGCATGACTCCGACCAAGCCATATAAAAAATCAGCACGTATTGTCGGTGAAGTTTTAGGTAAATATCATCCGCACGGTGATAGCTCTGTTTATGATGCTATTGTGCGTATGGCACAGGATTTTTCTATTCGTTACCTGATGGTGGATGGCCATGGTAACTTTGGCTCCATCGACGGCGATAGCCCGGCAGCAATGCGTTATACGGAAGTACGTATGGCCAAGATTGCCGAAGCTATGCTGGAGGATATCGAAAAGGATACTGTTGATTTCGTACCTAACTATGATGAATCCATGAAGGAGCCTTCCGTGCTGCCCTCTAAGGTACCTGCACTTTTGATTAATGGTAGTGCCGGTATCGCAGTTGGTATGGCGACTAATATTCCTCCCCATAATCTGTGCGAGGTTGTTAATGGCCTAGTAATGCTCATCGATAATCCCGATGTAGAAATTCCCCAGCTGATGACTGCTATTAAGGGACCTGACTTCCCCACCGGTGCCTGTATTTTGGGTAAGGAAGGCATCAATAATGCTTATACCACCGGTCGTGGCGTAGTAAAGATTCGAGCTAAGGCTACTATTGAGCCTGCCAATAAGGGTAAGCATAATATTATTATTTCCGAAATCCCCTATCAGGTAAATAAAGCAAATTTAATCAAGGATATTGCTCAATTAGTTAAGGATGGTGCTATTGAGGGCATCACCCATATCGACGATTATTCTAACCTAAAGCATGGCATTCGTATTGTTATCGAGCTGAAGAGTGATGCTGTTCCTGATGTTGTTTTGAACCAGCTGTATAAGCACACTGCTTTGCAAAGCTCCTTTGGCATTATTATGCTGGCCTTGGTTAATGGCCAACCCCGCATTTTAAATCTCAAGCAGATTTTGGAGTATTATCTGGCTCACCAAAAGGACGTTATTACACGTCGTTCCCGCTACGAGCTGGGTAAGGCAAAGGATAGAGCCCATATCTTAGAGGGTTTAAAGATTGCTCTGGATAATCTGGATGCAGTGATTAGCACCATTCGCAGCAGTGCTACTGCAGATATCGCGCGTACAAGCTTGATGGAACGCTTTAATTTAAGCCAACGTCAGGCCCAGGCTATTTTGGATATGCGTCTGCAACGCTTAACGGGCTTGGAGCGCAAAAAGATTGATGACGAATATGTCGATGTTTTGGAAACCATCGATTGGTTAGAAAGCGTACTGGCTGATGAACATAAAGTCATGAACATTATTAAAGAGGATTTGCTGGAAATGAAGAAGAAGTTCGGTGATGAGCGCCGCACAGAAATTTCCCACGATACCTCTGAAATGGATGTGGAGGACTTGATTGCTGAGGAAGATATTGTCGTGACAATTAGCCATCAAGGCTATATTAAACGCCAAACCCTGGATACATTCCGCAACCAAAAACGTGGTGGTATGGGTAAAACAGGTGGCAGCGGCAAGAAGGAGGACTGCGCTGAGCATCTCTTCCTCTCCACTACCCACCATAATATTTTGTTCTTTACTAATAAAGGACGTGTATATCGTCAAAAGGGCTACGAGATTCCGGAGGCAGGCCGCACTGCCAAGGGTACTGCCATTATCAACCTGTTACCCTTGGAGCAGGGCGAGAAAATTACGGCAGTTATTCCGGTAAAGGAATTTGTGGATGAGCAGTATATGTTCATGGCTACCAATAAGGGCACGGTGAAGAAGACCAATTTGAAGGATTTGGAAAGTGCCCGCAAGATTGGCTTAGTGGCAATCAATCTGGATGATAATGAGGATTTGATTGGTGTTGAGCTCACTGATGGCAATAGCGAAATCATCTTGGCTACTCGCAATGGCCTCGCCATTCGCTTTGATGAGCAGGATGTGCGTGCTATGGGACGTACTGCTCATGGCGTAAAAGGTATTTCCTTAAATTATGGCGATGAGGTTGTAGCTATGGATAGTGTGCCCAATGAGGAATATGAGGTACTAACTGCAACTGAATTTGGCATGGGCAAGCGTACTGCAGTCAGCGAATATCGTAAGCAAACCCGCGGTGGTAAGGGCATTATCAATATCAAGATTACCGAAAGGACAGGTCTTGTAGTTGGTATGAAGGTGATTAATCCTGCTCAGGAAATCATGATGATTACTGCCGGTGGCATCATTATCCGTATTGATGTGGATAGCATTTCCCAATATGGCCGCAATGCTCAGGGTGTAAAGCTGATGACCTTAAGTGAAAATGATAAGGTTGTTTCCTTGGCAACTATTCACCACGAAGAAGAGTAAATTACAAAGCAGCATTTTTATTAATGCTTGATGGTAATTTGCAATTAAAAAGAGGCGTTCCCTAAATGGGAGCGCCTTTCCTTATGAGTATTTCTAAAGCGAAAAGGATGGATTAGCTAATGAAATGTTTTTTAGATGAATACAATAAAAAATATTTATCAATAGCGTTGCCAGCTGCGTTAGAAGGTATTTTTATGACAGTGCTGCAGGCGGCTGATTTAGTTATGGTAGGAGCCTTGGGATCCACTGCTATTGCAGCTGTAAGCATATTTATGCCCCTGCGCTTAGTATTGCTTACCTTCGCCCGCTCCCTCGCATCTTCTATCACGATTCTCACTGCTGGAAAATTTGGTGCTGGTGATGAAGCAGGCATCCAAGCATTATTACGTCAATCCTTTACGATTACTCTTTTAGTGATGGGTCTGTTGCATATCGGCTTTTTTTGCTTCTTTAAGGAGCTGGTGCTGCTTATGGGAGCGAAGGCTGATTATGTACAATTAGCAGTGGACTATGGCTTAATAGCAACCCTTGCCGTATATATATCCTGTCTATCACTGTCAGTACAGGCAATTCAGTTAGGTATTGGCGAGACCTCTGTGATTATGAAGAGTAATATTGCTGGTAACCTGGTCAATATTTGTTGTAATTTTGTTCTAATTACCGGTATTGGCTCTTTTCCTGGCTTAGGTGTGCGTGGTGCTGCTATAGGCACAGTAATCGGCTCCTTAGTTACCTTGGGGATAACGTTGTGGATTATGGGACAAAGTAAGTATTATGCTCATAGCCTGTGGCAGCTGCCTAAGAAAAGATTTTGGCGGGAGTTCAAGCCCGTTTTCTGCGGTATTTTCAGTGAGCTGGGAGCCGAACGCATCGGTATGGTCATTTATGCACGTGTCACAGCTGATTTAGGTACCTTGGCCTTTGCCGTGCATTCAATTTGTTATAATATCAGTGATTTTGGTTTTGACTTTATCTTTGGCTTTGCCAAAGCGAATATGGTCTTGGCTGGTCAAGCCTGTGGCAAACAGGATTATGAAGAGTGGCGCAAATTTAGAAGTGTTGGCCTACGATGGGGTGTTGTTTTAGCCACTATTTTTGGTCTTGTCATCCATGTGTTTTGGGAAGAAATTTTTACCTTGTATAGTAAGGATGTCCAAGCTCTAGAATTAAGCTATGCAGTAATGTTAATGGTAGCATGGCATTTTTATTTGACCTCTCAAACACTTATAACAGGTAGTATTTTGCGCGGTAGTGGTAAAACTACGATAGTAGCGGCTATTTCATTTGTTTTGATAACAGTTTTAAGACCGATGATGACTGCGGCAGCAGTATATTATTTACACTGGGGTATAGTGGGTGTATGGCTGGCCATTTGTCTGGACCAGATTCTACGCTCTAGCTGCTTTACGTATATTCTTTATCGCATTAAAGAATTGCCCCCTACCCTTAGCAAAGCATAAAAAAAGGTGTTCTTCCTAACTTAAGGAAGAACGCCTTTTTATAATATCACCAGCCTACGCCAATCCAGGGTCTGCGATGATGGTGATGTCCACCACCTATACCGATACCAATGCCTATGGGAAAATCTACACCCCTGCGACTGGGTTTTTCGCGCAGAATTTTCATAAACCAAAAGCGGTAAATCTTGACATTATTTTCGAGCTTACGAGGTTGGTCAACATCGGTAATGATCTTATAGCCATTAAAATTGTAATTATCAGCTTCATAATCCAAAAGCATTCTGCTCATTTGCTCATAGGTGGCCTTATTGATGGTATAAAGTCGTAGCATTTCGGTATTAGGTAGCTTTAGGATGAGCTGCTTCCGCAGAGAGCGATTATTAGCTAATTCGCTATAAACCTCGACCTGCTCCTCCTTAATCTTGATATAGAGTAGATCCTCACCAAGATCTGCATTTTTTAAACGTTGCTCCATTTCATCTACACTAATAATAGCTATAGGCTGAGGAGATTCCATATTCTTGCTTGTCTTTTTTTCTTCAGCAAAAGCGGATAATGATAAAGAAAAAAGCAAAATAAAAAGTAAATAAAAAATTTTACGCATGCTATGCACCTCTTTTTCATCTAAGCATAGAAACTGAAATTCACATTAATTCTTCTTCACCATTCTCTAAGAATATGTTATCATATATTGGGGTAAAAGTGTAATGTATTTTTTGTAAATACTTTGGAGGTTGGCATGAAAAAGAAAAATTTACAATGGATTATTATCTGTAATATTTTAGGAGTGGTACTCTTTCTTAGTTGGTATATAACGCAGTTTTCCGGATTTTGGTTTGAAGTTGATAAGGCGATTTTCTACGGCTTCAATCAAATGCTGACTACAAGCAAGGCCTTTATGTATTTTGTGGCCTTTATAAATTTGCGTGCTTTTGATATAGTTGCTTTTGTAGCCATGCTGGCGATTTTTTATAGCTATTATCGTAAATCCAATGTGGAGGGTAAGCGCTGGCTTTTTTGCGTTGGCGTGGCCATGCTTGTGAGTGCCATTGTGATGAAGCAGTTTGACAGAATGCTGGAATTTGATAGAGCCAGTGCCAGCATTTATTTTGAGCAGCTTTATCATAATGTTAATTTTGTGAGCGAGCTTAGTGGCTGGCCGAGCAAGGACCGCTCAGCCTCCAGCTTCCCCGGTGACCACGGTATGATGCTGTTAATTTTTGTAGCTTTTATGTGGAAATATATGGGGAAGGCTGCTTTTTACAGGGCTTTGGCTGTTTTTGTTATTTTCTCTTTCCCGCGCATTATGGGTGGAGCGCATTGGTTCACCGATGTTTTTGTAGGCTCACTTTCCTTTGCTTTAATTATCTTGAGCTGGATACTGCTCTCCCCTGCTGCTGATATTGTTATTGATTGGTTAGAAAAAAAGGTGCCACTGCGTTATTTTCTTATAAAGCGGTAACACTTTTGTCCCGCGAGGGACAAATTTTGCTAAAAACTAGAAAAAATGTACTCAGAACTGCCTTTGGGCAGTTCTTTTTTTGACGAATTTGTGATAAAATGGAATTGTAATTTTCAAGAAAATTCGGCAAGGAAGTGACAGAATGGAATTTGTAAAATCCGCTGATGTAGTCGTTATTGGTGGCGGCATTGTGGGTACTGCTATTTTGCGTGAGCTTTCCAAGTATGACCTGAAATGCGTACTGGTGGAAAAAGAGCCGGACGTGGCTTTGGGCACTACTAAAGCTAACAGTGCTATTCTTCATGCAGGCTTTGATGCTCCTACCGGCAGCCTGAAGGCTATTACCAACGTTCGTGGTAACAAGCTGTACCATGAGCTGGAGCATGAACTGGACCTGGATATTAAATGGACCGGTTCCTTGGTTGCTGCAACAACTGATGAGGAAATGCAGACTTTGCAAGAGCTGATGGCTCGTGGTCGCAAAAATGGCGTAGAAGGCCTGCAAATTTTGAGCCACGACGAGGTTGTTGAGCAAGAGCCTAACCTGACCAATGTTAAGGGTGCTCTGTGGGCTCCTAGTGCTGGTGTATGCTGGCCCTTTGGTGCTGCAATTGCCTTTGCAGAATGCGCTGTGCAAAACGGTGCTGAGGTTATCCGTGACTGCAAGGTTTTGGGCTTCGTGAAGGAAGATGGCAAAATTACCGGCGTAGAAACCTCTAAGGGTGTTATTGCCGCTAAATATGTTGTAAACGCTGCTGGCATTTATGCTGATGAAATCGCAAAATTGGCTGGCGACGATACCTTTACCATTACCCCGCGTAAAGGCGAATACATTCTCTTTGATAAAACTGCCTGCAATAGCTTGGTTTATGGCGTGGTATTCCCCTGCCCCACCAAGAAATCCAAGGGTATTTTGGTGTGCACCACCACCCATGGCAACACCTTCATTGGCCCCAATGCTAATGAACAGGAGTCCAAGGAAGATTTGGCAGTTACCACTAATGGCATGAACGAAATCATGGCATCTGCTCGTAAGCTGATTCCGAATCTTCCCATGGGCGCTGCTATTACCGAATTTGCCGGCCTGCGTGCTGTTTCCAGCACTGGTGACTTTATCCTTGGTCCAAGCGACAAGGTAGAAAATCTGTACAATGCTGCTGGTATGCAATCCCCCGGCCTCACCGCTGCTCCTGCAGTTGGCGAGCTGATTGCTAAGGAAATCGCTCGTGTAAGCGGCGCAGCTGCTAAGACTGATTTCAAGGCTGCTCTGCCCAAGAAGAAATCCTTTGTACGTATGACCCCCTCTGAGCAAGCTGCTAAGATTGCCGAGGATAAGCTTTATGGCCGTGTAATCTGCCGCTGCGAAACTGTAACCGAGGGCGAAATTGTGGAAGCAATCAAATCCCCCGTTGGTGCTCGCACTGTGGATGGCGTAAAACGTCGTACTCGCGCAGGCATGGGTCGCTGCCAAGGCGGCTTCTGCGGTCCCCGTGTAACCCAAATTCTTGCGCGTGAGCTGGGCATTTCCATTCCCGAGGTGCTTAAGGAGCGTGCTGATTCCAATATGTTCTATGAAAAATATCCGGTAGACGGCGGGGAGGAATAAGTATGAGCCAGTTATATGATGTAATTATTGTCGGCGGCGGCCCTGCTGGTCTTTCTGCTGCTTATAGCGCATGGGAAAATGGCGCTAAAAAGATTATTGTTATCGAGCGTGACCGCGAATTAGGCGGTATTCTGCAACAATGCATTCACAATGGCTTCGGTCTGCATCACTTTAAGGAAGAGCTGACCGGACCTGGCTATGCTCATAAATGCATTGAGCTGGTTAAGGATAAACCGGAAATCGAAACCTTGGTTGATACCATGGTTTTGGATGTACAAAGCAATAAAACTGTTATCGCTGTAAACCCTGAAAAGGGACTGATGAAATTAGAGGGTAAAACCGTTATCCTGACCATGGGCTGCCGTGAGCGTACCCGTGGTGCTATCCGCATCCCCGGCGAACGTCCTGCAGGTGTATTCACCGCAGGCGCTGCTCAACGTATGGTAAATATGGAAGGCTATCTGCCCGGTCACAAAATCGTTATTCTGGGCAGTGGCGATATCGGTCTGATCATGGCTCGTCGTATGAGCTTAGAAGGCTGCAAGGTTCAAGCTTGCTTGGAAATTTGCCCCTTCTCCAACGGTCTGACTCGTAACATCGTACAATGCTTGAATGACTATGATATTCCTCTGTACCTCTCCCACACCATCGTTGCTATTCATGGTGAAAAACGCGTTACCGGTATCACTGTAGCTAAGGTTGATGAGCGCATGACTCCGATTCCGGGTACTGAATTTGATATCGAATGCGACACCGTGCTCCTGTCCGTTGGTCTGATTCCGGAAAACGAGCTGAGCCGTGGCTTGGATTTGGCTATGAACCCGCTGACCAATGGCCCCGTTGTTGACCAACATCGTGAAACCAGCTTGGATGGCTTCTTTGCCGCTGGTAACGTAGTACATGTACATGACCTGGTTGACTTCGTTTCTGAGGAAGCTGAAATCGCTGGTAAATATGCTGCTTTGAAGGCTCAAGGCAAGCTGTCCACCGATAATCGCACTATTAAGGTTAGCGCTATTGATGGTGTGCGCACCTGCGTACCGCAACAGGTTACTCTGCCTGCAGAAATTCCTGCTGACGAAAAGATTAAGCTGTTTATGCGTGTAGCTGCTCCCCACCGCAAGGTTAAGCTGGTGGTTAAGAGCGGTGAAAATGTGCTGTTGAATAGACCTCTGCCCGTTGCTAAACCGAGTGAAATGATTGCTGTAGAAATTCCGGCTGCTAAATTCAATTTGATTGGCGACGAAATTTCTGTTGGTCTGGTACTGTAAGGAGGGTATAAAATGGCTGTTGAAACTCGTGTTATGAACTGCATTATGTGCCCCATGGGCTGCGAATTGACCGTTACCATCGAGGATGGTAATGTTACCAACGTTACCGGTAATACCTGCCCCCGTGGCCCCATCTATGCTAAAAACGAAGTAACTGCACCGAAGCGTATGCTGACCACTACTGTGGCTATTGAAGGTGGCGCTCTGCCCCTGCTGCCCGTAGTTTCTGCTGCTGTGCTGCCGAAGGAGCGCATTATGGATTGCGCTTGCTATTTGCGTGGCATTAAGGTGCAAGCTCCCGTAAAGACCGGTGATGTTATTGTAGAAAACATCCTGGGCTTGGGTGTAAATATTATCGCTAGCCGCGATATGGAGCTGCATGAGCAATAAAAGCTAAAATTATCAAGACCTCTCTGCTTTAGGGCGGAGAGGTCTTTTGCTTTAGGTATTATTGGCAATTACAGCACCGATAACTGCGCCGGCAATGAGGCCGCCGATGAGCTTATCGTTGCCACTGCTATGGTGATGGTGCTTGTCTCGTCTTGGTGGCGGAGCAGGCTTGCGGTGGCCGTAATGATGTCCCCTATCGTGGCTTGCATAGCGAGGCCCTGGAGCATGGCGCACATTATGACTTGGGCCTCTATGCTTATTGACACTATAGGAAGGGCCTCTGTTATGGCTGGGAGGCGGATTATGATGGTTGCTGCGTAATTCAAGCTTTTGCGGCGAGCCAAAGTCAGGAGCAGCTGCCGAGGCTGTGCTCATTAAGGGTGTGGAGAGGAATAAGACTGCTAAGGCGATGGCAAATACTTTCTTTGAATTGTTCAACATCTAAATCCCTTCTTTCTTTACAAATTTTTAAGTGCTTTTTGCTTGGTTGAGTATATTATAAAAGAAAAATATGGCGGAATTATGTTTTTTTATAAAAAATTGACTGATTAGTCAGTAGCCTTATTAAGCGGGTTTGTTTGCCAACGCAGCCAAGCGTATCAAGAAAAAAGAGCCAAAAAGTGTAAAAAACTTATAAAAAAGGTGTTGACATTCCTGATGCGGAGTGGTATTATATACAAGTCGCTGAGATACAGAAACAAAAACAAAGACACAGAAACGAACAAAGCGATGAACATGAACCTTGAAAACTGAACAATAACCTATTAAAAAGCGAATGTGCGGGTCGAGCG
>USBV01000007.1 GCA_900553055.1 uncultured Phascolarctobacterium sp. | reverse complement strand
GGCAATGTTCGTTGCCAGTTCAGAGCTGTTCAGCTTGAGCAGGTCCTGATGCTTGCCCGCGTGGAGGGCGATTTCGTGGCCTCCGGCCTGCACCGCTTTGACGATTTCCGGGTGCTTGGCGGCGTTTTCGCCCACCATGAAGAAGGTGGCGTGCACCTGCTTATCCGCCAACACCTTGAGCAGCTGCTCGGTATAGGGCGGGTAAGGGCCGTCGTCAAAGGTGAGGGCAATTTGCTTCTTGGACGTGCTGCCATGGGTCAGCACGGGGCCATAGAAGCTGTTGCCCGGCAGCACTGCAAGCACGAGCAAGGCGCCCGTTAGCACAATGCTTGCAAGGGCAGCGCTAGCTGCATGGCGCTTTGGCATCTTGCCTAAGCAGCCCAGCCAAAGCAGTGCTGTGCTCAAAAGAGCACAGCCAATAAAAATGTATAAGATACGCATGATTTTCTCTAGAAATGTTGCCAAAATAAGAGGCTTGCCTGTGGCAAGCCTCACAAAAACTTATTGGGTAATAAGCCTAAGCTTATTTCTTAACGTCAAACAATTGGCTTACGGACCAATCGTTGTAGATGCGCAGAATGGTTTCTGCCAGAATCGGAGCGATGGACAATACCTTAATCTTAGGATGCTTCTTGCTAGGAGCCAGCGGAATGGTATTGGTAACAACCAGCTCGGTAATATCGGATTGAGCAATGCGGCTCAAAGCGGGGTCGGTCAGGATGGGGTGAGTGCAGCAAGCATAAATCTCGTTAGCACCGAATTTCTTCAGGGCACGAGCACCCTCGGTGAGGGAGCCTGCAGTATCAACCATATCGTCAACCATAATGCAGTTCTTGCCTTCTACATTGCCAATCAGATTCATAACCTCAGCTACACCGGGTTCGGGACGACGCTTGTCGATGATGGCCATGGGAGCATTCAGCATTTCAGCAAAGCCACGAGCACGGCTTACGCCGCCCAGGTCCGGGGAAACAACAACCATGTTGTCCAGTTTCTTTTCCTTGATGTATTCAGCCAGCAGCGGGCCGCCGGGCATATGGTCAAAGGGAATATTGAAGAAGCCTTGGATTTGTGCTGCATGCAGGTCGATGGTAACTACGCGGGTGATGCCTGCGGTTTCGAGCAGGTCAGCCATCAGCTTAGCAGTGATGGGCTCACGGCCGCGAGCCTTGCGGTCCTGACGAGCATAGCCATAATAAGGAATAACAGCGGTAATATGGTTAGCGCTGGCACGTTTGAAGGCATCAGCCATAATCAACAGCTCCATCACATTGTCGTTAACAATGGGGCCACAGGTGGGTTGTACGATGAAGATATCCTTACCACGTACACTCTCGTTAATCATTACTTGGATTTCGCCGTTGTTGAAACGGTTTACAACAGAATCGCCTACGGTAGTACCCAGATAAGCAGCAATTTCTCTTGCCAAATCAGGGTTTGCATTACCGGTAAAAATTCTTAACTTATTCTCGTCAGACAACATGTCCAATCCCTCCAAAATCGCCATAATATTTTTAATTGCGAAAGCGTTAGCTTAAATTTAATTATACTAAAAAAGCAGTGGTTTAACAAGCTCTTTATGGGCTTTTTAGCTATTTCTGTATTTTTCGGCCCAGCCTTCGATGTTCTTTTGCTTAGCACGAGCAATACCCAAAGCGTTTTCTGGTACTTCCTTGGTGATGGTGCTGCCTGCGCCGATATAGGTGTTGGCCTGAACAGTTACGGGCGCTACCAGATTGGTGTTGCAGCCCACAAAGGCATTGTCGCCGATGATGGTGCGATGCTTTTTCTTGCCATCGTAGTTAACAGTGATGCAGCCGCAGCCCATGTTAACGCCGCTGCCGATATCGCTGTCGCCAATGTAGGTGAGGTGGGGCAGCTTAGTGCCTTCGCCCACATTGGAGTTCTTAACTTCCACATAGTTACCAATCTTTACATGGTCGCTGATAACAGTGTCGGGACGCAGATGTACGTAGGGACCGGCGGTTACGTGGTTTTTAACCTCACAGTCATGGGCATAAATGAATTGCAAATGGTTATCGTTGCCAACCTTCACATTGGTGAAGCGGGCATTGGGACCGATTTCGCAGTCCTCACCGATTTCGGTGCTGCCTTCCAGCCAAGTGTAGGGATAGATGATAGTATCGCGGCCGATTTTCACGCTGCCTTCGATAAAGGTGCTGGCCGGGTCCATAATAGTAACGCCGCTATCCATCAGCTTATCTAAAATACGTTGACGCATTACGCCCTCTGCTACAGAAAGCTGCTTGCGGGAGTTGATACCCATTACCATGTCGCTGTCCTCAGTAATCACGCCGCCAACCTTTTGACCTGCTTGGTTCAGCTTTTCCAGAACATCAGTTAAATAATATTCGCCTTGAGCGTTATCATTGGTCAAGGTAGCCAAAACATCAAACATCAGCGGGCATTCCATGCAGTAGATGCCGGTATTGATTTCTTTAATAGCCTTTTGAGCTTCAGTAGCATCCTTTTGCTCCACGATGGCCTGCACGTTGCCGTTTGCATCGCGCACAATACGACCATAGCCAAAGGGGTCATCCATAATAGCAGTCAGCACTGTAGCAGCTGCGCCGCTAGCCTTGTGTGCTTCACAGAACTTTTTCAGCTCCTCGCCATCTAAAAGCGGGGTGTCGCCGCACAGAATCAAGGCAGTGCCGGTGAAGCCCTTTAATGCTTCCGCAGTTTGCATCACAGCGTGACCGGTGCCTAATTGCTCGGCCTGCAGGGCAATCTTGCCTTGGCTGCCCACCATTGCTTCTACTAATTCGGCCTCGTGGCCTACGATAACAACCTTTTCATCGCAGCCCGCTACGCTGGCTGCATCAATAACATGCTGCAGCATGGGCTTGCCGCCAACCTTGTGCAAAACCTTGGGGTATTTGCTGCGCATACGAGTACCCTTGCCTGCAGCAAGGATAACAGCTACTAAATTTGCCATGTATATTAACTCCCTTCCTTGAATAGGAAAAATAAACTAGTTTTGGGATAGCTCCACCTTCACGCATTGATTCTCTTCGTCCGCATGGTGCAGGGTGAAGAAGGAAATATAATTATCCACTAGCTTGCGCTCGGGGGTAGCAGTATCCATTAAAAAGGCCATGCCCACAACCTGTGCGCCCACCTCTTGGGCCAGTGCCAGCATGCCCTTGGCAGTGCCGCCACCCTTCATAACGTCATCCACAATAAGCACGCGGCTATTAGGCTGCAGTGCTCTTTTAGGCATAGCCATGGTTTGGATGGTTTTGCTGCTGCCGCTTACGTAATTGATGTTGACGGTGGAGCCTTCCGTAATGTCGCTGGTATGACGGGCAATAACCAGAGGCACATTAAAGGCTCTGGCCACTGACATGGCCAGAGGAATACCACTGGTTTCCACAGTCATAATGCAATCCGGGGCTAGCTCCTCTAAGCGGCCCATAAAGATTTCGCCAAGCCGCATCACGACATCGGGCTGGCACAGGAGATCCGTTGTATAAAGCATGCCACCGGGCAAAATGCGCTCGGGTGCAGTGAGCCTAGTTGCCAGCTCCTCCAAAAATTTTTGATCGGACTCGGGTAGATGGCCGGGAATAAAGCGCACGCCACCGGCAGCGCCGGAGAGCGTTTCTACTTTGCCCAAACCGTACATTTCCAGGCCCGACTTAACAGCTAAAACATCCTCGCTGAGGGTGGATTTGGCAATTTCAAATTTTTTACAGAAATAAGAAAATGAAAACAACCGATAGGGATGATCGGCTAAAAGCTTGCTTAACGCTACTACGCGTTCAATTCTTTTGGCTTTGCCCATTTGGCATTTCCCTCTATTCTTTATAGATTTACTTGCTTAAATACTTTTCGATGAGTTTTAAATCCTCCGGCTTATCCACATCCATGCCAACTTCGGCAAAGGAGGTGATAACTGCTTTGGAGGGGGTATGCATAATTTGCGAAAAACGCTTTTCGGCTTCACTTATAGAAAGGCGACGGAAAAACGCCTTTAAAATAAAGCTCCAGCCCAGCCAATTGGCGAGGCCAAAGGGTGATTTGCGCAGAGCGAAAATTTCGCGACCTAGCTCTTGGCTGTTAATAACTACTTCTTTTTTAATGAGCATCAAATTGCCACCGGTAAAGGTACCGTCGGTTAGCGTGCCGAAGGTCCTTTTAGCATCAGGAAAGCGTTTGAGACAGGACTCCTTAGGAATGACGGCATAATAAATGCCCTTGCCTGGCGTTTTTTCGCATTGCTGCATAAAGCTTTGCACAGCTTCACCGGTTAAAAGAGGGATGTCATCGCAGGCGAAAAGAACGCTTGCGGTGCATTCCTCGCCCAGAGCTTTTATTGCTGCATAGGCGGTGGCGGGCATATCACTTTCGGATAAACAGGTCGTGACCTGCGGGGGCAGGGTGCCCTCAAGCTGGGCAGCGGCCTTGGCATTGGTGGCAATCACAATGCGGCGGATGCAGCTACTTTGTAGCAGGGCGTCAATAATATAATCCACCATGCGCCGTTCCTTAAGCGGAGCTAAGCAGCGATGCTCAGTGCCGCAAATTTCCTTGAGCCAAAGTGCGCGGCCACCAGCCAAAATAACGGCATCATATTGCTGCATTATTTCGCCTTCTTCTTGGGCTCGGCGATGGAGCGCAGCAGGGTGTGCTCGGCGTTTTCAATATGCACGCGGGCTGCATGCTGGGCTCTTTCCACATCGCGAGAGGCGATAGCATCCACCAAATTGCGATGCTCGTCCATGGTTTCTACTAAACGGCCGGGATAGCTCATGGAGCGGCCGCGAATACCGGTGAGCTGCTCGCGCAGGTTGTTAATGATGCTGCGCAGACGCTCGTTGCGGCTAGCGTTATATAATACATCGTGAAAGGCAGTATCCATCTCAACGATTTTATTCATATCCATATTGGCCACATGCTGACCAATTTCGTGCAGATAACCATTCATGGTGTCCAGCTCTTCGTCGGTAATGCGTTCAGCGGCAAGGCCTGCTGCCAGCACGTCCAGGCAGGTGCGCACCTCGTAGATTTCAGTGATATCCTTAATAGAAATATCGGCTACATAGGTGCCGCGGCGAGGAATCATTACTACAAAGCCTTCCAGCTCCAACTTACGAATGGCTTCGCGCACGGGGGTACGGCTAACGCCCATTTCGTCGGCCAGCTGAATTTCCATCAGGCGCTCGCCGGGGCTAAAGGTGCCGTCGATGATGGCTTGACGGATGTTTTCACAAACCAGCTCGCGCAAGGGCTTGTAGCTGTCAAGTTTTATAGGTTGCAAATGTCCAGACATATTAGTAAATCCTCCCTACGGTAGTTGTAATGGCCGTTTCTACATCAAAATCGGCTAAGGCTGCTATAATGCTTTCCGCAGTCTCCTGGTTCTTGGCCAGAGCGAAAACTGTAGGTCCGCTGCCGCTCATCAGCGCATAATAGGCACCGGCGCTGAGCATGGCGGCTTTAATAGATGCAATGATAGGATGGGCAGGAATGGTGACAGTTTCCAGCACATTGCCCATGTAGGGCACCAGTGAGGGGGCACCTTCTGCCAGACGGTCTTGGAGCTGCCAGATGCAGGGGGCGTGCACCACGCGTCCCTTGTTGTAATGCTGGTAAACCCAAGCTGTGGAAACCTCTAATGCGCGAGGCTTAGCAAGCACCACTATTGTTTCGGGCAAATCCGCTAGCTTGGTCAATACTTCGCCGCGGCCTGTAGCCAGCATGGTGCCACCTTCGATGCAGAAGGGAATATCGCTGCCCAAAAAGGCGGCGAGTCTTTCCAGCTCATGGTTTTCTAAATGCAGCTGCCAATATTTGTTTAGACCGCGGAGCACTGCGGCAGCATCAGCGCTGCCACCGGCAAGGCCTGCGGCCATAAAAATTTTTTTGTTCAAGGCAATGTGAACGTTCGGAATTATGTCAGCATGCTTGGCAAGGAGCGCAGCAGCCTTATATGCAAGGTTATCTGCGCCACAGCTCAGCCCGGGAATATTGGTGGAAAGTTCAATTTTTTCCTCACCGCTGCCGGGACCGATGATAACCTCGTCGCAAAGACCAATGCTTTGCATAATCATGCTAACCTCATGGTAGCCGTCTTCCCGGCGTCCCAGAATATCCAAACCTAAATTAATCTTGGCATAAGCCACTTCAGTAATTTGCTTCATTTACAGCTCACCTGCCTACATATGTATACAGTATTATTTTATACTGCTTTGGCGTCAACTGCAAGTTTTTTTTTTCGAACATTATTAGGAAAACGGTAATTTTCATTCTCTTTTTTGTATTTTGACAAAAGCAAGAATGTAAAATAATGCTAAAATTCCATAAATTAAGGTTGCATTTTTTACAAAAGATGGTACTATACTATGAAGAACAAAATCAAAGGAGAACCCTTATGCAAATTAATTGGAAACAAACTTTTTATCAATACTTTATGGTTACGTTAGCTTGTATCATTATGGGTGTGGCGTTGAATGTGTTTTATATGCCTAATAAGATGCTTAGTGGTGGCATTGGCGGTGTGGCTGTGCTGGCTTATTATATTGGTGGACTGCCCATGGGCGCTACCAGCCTGATGTGCAATGTGCCCCTGTTTTTCCTCGCCTATAAATATATGGATAGGCAATACACGATTGGCGCTCTGTACGGCATTGTGGCCTTTTCTATTTCTTTGGACGCTTTTCACTTTTTATCTAACTATCAGGTAGTGCACGATAAGCTGCTGGCCTGCATCGCGGGCGGTGTGCTGTACGGCATTGGTGCAGCCTGCATGTATCGCGTGGGCGGCTCCAGTGGTGGCACGGATATTATCGGTGCCATCATCCAAAAGCACTATTCCATCAGCATCAGCACCACAGGCTTCATTTTTAATCTGGGACTGCTCTTTGCCAGCGTCTTTTATTTTGGTATCGAGCCCGTGCTTTACACTCTGTTGACCTTTTTTGTAATGACTAAAACCTGCAACGCTTTTACTACCGGTTTTGATTATAAGAAGAATATCATCATTATCAGCAATTATCATCACGAAATTGCGGAGGAGATTATTAAGGTTGTGGGCCGTGGTGTAACCTATCTGCATGGCGAGGGCGCTTTTACCCATCAGGATCGGGAGGTGCTCTTTGTGGTGGCTAAGCTGACCCAGCTGGCCAAGATTCGTGCTATTTGTAAGGATATTGACCCGGATGCTTTTATGATTATCCACGATGTAAACGACGTCTTTGGGCGCGGCTTTACGCTAAAGGCTTCTGGCCCCGCTGCTCGGGAGAAGCGGGAGGAGATGGAGAAAGGTTGTGTGGCGAAAGTATGAAATGCTAGCCGTCAGCTTGACAGTGTCTCTTTAACTTAGTATACTGTATACAGAATACAAAATGAACGGATGAGGCTTTTTCTAGTATACTAAGGAGGTCCAAAAGATATGCGTAAAGAACATGATTTTTTAGGCGAGTTAGAAATACCTGATAATGCTTATTACGGCGTGCAAACCATGCGCGCAATGGAAAACTTCCAGATTACCGGCTATACTGCCGACCCTCTGTTTATCAAGGCACTGGGCATGGTCAAAAAAGCAGCCGCATTGGCCAATATGAAGATTGGTCTCTTGGATAAAACCATTGGCATTGCCATGGTGCAGGCCTGTGACGATATTATCAGTGGTAAGCTTAACGACCAATTCCCCACAGATCCCATTCAAGGTGGTGCTGGCACCTCCTTCAACATGAATACCAACGAGGTTATTTGCAATCGTGCGCTGGAGATTTTAGGTCATCCTAGGGGCGATTATGATTATATTAATCCCAATAACCATGCGAATATGTCCCAATCCACCAATGATGTTATTCCTACCTCTATTCGTGTCTGCGCCTTAATGCGGGCTGAGCAGCTGGTGCTGGTATTGAGCAAGCTGGCCAGCTCCTTCGAGCACAAAGGTGAGGAATTTGAGGATGTGCTGAAGATTGGTCGCACCCATTTACAGGACGCTGTGCCCATCACTCTGGGCTTGGAGTTCAAGGCCTTTGCTTCCTCCATGCGTCGTCGCATTACCCGTATTAGAAGAAGCTGCGAGCTGCTGCATACTATTAATATGGGCGCTACCGCAGTGGGCACCGGCCTCAATGCAGACCCTGAATACATTAAGGAAGTATGCGAGCAATTAGCTCTTGTAACCGGCGAAAACTTTAATACAGCCGATAATCTGGTGGATGCTACCAGTAATACCGATATCTTTACTGATTTATCCTCCAGCTTAAAGGTTACGGCTCTCTCTCTGATTAAGATTTCCAATGACCTGCGCTTGATGGCCTCCGGCCCTCGTGCAGGCTTCTGCGAGATTACTCTGCCGCCTCGTCAGCCCGGCTCCTCCATTATGCCCGGCAAGGTAAATCCTGTTATCCCCGAGGTTGTGGACCAAACTTGCTACCAAGTAATTGCCAACGATTTGGCTGTTACCTTTGGCGTGGAAAACGGTCAGTTCCAGCTCAATGTTATGGAGCCTGTAATGGCTTATAATATCTTTAATTCCTTTCGCTTTTTGACTAATGCCATAGATACCCTGCGCACGCATTGTGTGGATGGTATCAAGGCTAATCGTGAGCAATGCCAGGAGTGGCTGGATAAGAGTGTGGGTATTGTTACCGCTCTCCTACCCCACATTGGCTACGAAACCTGCTCCAATATGGCGAAGGAAGCACTTGCTACCAACCGCAACATTAAGGAGCTGCTTTTAGAACGCAAGGTGCTGAGCAAGGAGAATTTGGATGTTATCCTGTCTCCTAAAGAAATGTGCAAGCCCGGTATTGCTGGCAAGGAGCTGCTCAAGAAAATCCATCAGGCTAATAAGGACTTGGCCGAAGGCAAGTAATTCTATAGAAACCTTAATAGCGTAATAAAGCCCCCGACTTCACATGAAGCCGGGGGCTGTTTTGTGCGTTCCTAAGCCTATCTCGCGTTATTTAACTGTAGTAAACACCTCGTACGCTCTATCCTGCCAAGTCTGAACCTCCAGAGTGTCTAATGTGCCATTGTTCATAATACTGAAGGCCAGTAGATGCCCGTTAGCTGTAGTGGTATAGCCTGCAAGCGCGCTGACGCTAGTGAGCGTGCCTGTTTTGGCATGTATTTTGCCCTTCGTGGCTTTATTGTGCATGCGGTAATCCAGTGTGCCATCCACACCGCCGATGGGCAAAGCAGGGTAGAAGGTATTGAAAAGCTACTTGTTTTCATAGGCATACTTTAGCAAGCCCACCTCTAGCTCAGGCGATAAATAATCGTATAAGGATAAGCCGCAGCCATCGGCAATATTATAATTAGCAGGATTATAGCCAAGCTTAGCAATAAATCTGTTAACAACCTTGCGGGCGTCATCTGCAGTGGCATGGCTGCTGCGTTCAAAGGCGGCCAACTGATAAAACGTGGCCTCCGCGCAAAGATTGTCGCTATCCTTGATCATAGGCTGCAAAACCTGCGCCATGCTGTGACTGCGCACACACAGCTGCTTAGCCGTAGCAGGCGCCTGCCCCCGCACCACCAAAACAGGTGGCTTGATATGAGCCTCACGCAGCTTGCTTTGGAAAACCTGCATGAATTTGTCACGGCCGTTCACCAGCAAAGGAAACAGTGGCGGATTATACTCATCATCATCCCAGCACCAGCCAATTCCCCAACGGGGGCTATCCATCATACTAACATCAGCAATCAAGCTGCCTTGAATAGTATGAATTCCCATAGCCTTGATGCTGAAAAACGATTTTATCGGCGGTCAAATCATACACAAGCATGCCCGCCTGACTGCGCTGCAGCAAATCCTCCTCTAAAAGATTCTGCAGCCCTTGCTGCAAAGCCTTTTCCCATGGTGCTTGGGGCACTATGGGAGCTTGGCTAGCCTTTACAAGCGGCTGCACCCTAACAGCAGCGGTCTGCTGCGCAGTAACAGGCGTACCTTTAGCAGTGTTATTATTGCTTTTTGCAAAGCTCGCATTGCCTGCAAAAAATAATGTGGCACTTAGTAAAAGCACGCCGACAATACCAAGCGTGCTTTTGATTTTATCCGTAGAAAAAAAGACAACTTCTTTCACCTAACTCTATACAATATCTAAATGCTAGCTTAAGAAAACATAAAGCTAAAATATTTATCCTTAAATTCTTTATCCAGCCCACGCGCCAGTGGTAGGCACAGCTCGCTGCCTCGCATAGAAATTTCCTTAGCGTTAAAATGCTCCACATATTTAAAGTTCACAATGTAACTGCGGTGGGACTTAAAAAAGCAGGGATAAACTCAAAGCTTAAGCGCGATATTATTAAAGGTGTCGCGCACCTCAATCTTTTTGCCGTTAGCTAAATTAAACACTACCTGACGACTGACTGCTTCCACCCAGGCCAGCTCATCGATGTTGATGCTGCAGGTTTCATTGCCAGATTTGACTATGATATTTTGAACAAGCTTTTGGTAGAGGGAATCTAAAAGCTTGCTATAATCCTCGTAGCTTGTCGGCTTCAACAAATAGCCACAGGGATGTACTTCATAGGCCGATAAGGCAAAATCACGAGAGGATGTTAAAAAAATAAGAGAAAAATCACTATTTGCCTGGCGCAGCTTGCCAGCCAATTCTAAGCCATTCATCTCGGGCATGATGATATCAAGAATCACAATATCCTCATGACGAGGTATATATTGCCCAGTAAATTTTTAGCCGAAAGAAAAGCAAGCAGTTCTAACTCCAAACCATGCTCATTGGCCCATTTTTGCGTAAAGCTCTGCAAAAGCTCTAACTGCTTTTTGTCGTCATCACATAAGATAAACCGTACCATAAAGAGCTCCTTAGACTATGATTTTTAGGACGAACAGATTGTTTTCCAGGGAGAATTTGCACTGTCCGCCTAGTTGATTACAATTATAAATAATGCTTTGAGTACCTATGCCATGATCTGCTTTGTTGGAAACGGGAATATCATTGACGAACTGCGGTTTTTCTAGGAAGGTGTTTTCCAAGGAAAGCAGCAGCTTATTGCCCTTTTGCTTTAAGCTCAAGCGAATATAGCGTTTTTCCAGAGGCAGCATGCTTGTGGCTTCGTAGGCATTCTCCAAGGCATTATCCAGCATAATGGAAAAGCACAGCTCCGGGCAGGGTATATGCTCCGCCGTTTCAATCTCAGCCTTAAATTCTACATAATTAAGCTTGCACTGGTCGGCATATTTAGTCAAAACTGAGTTGACAAATTCATTGGCGCAATAACGTTGCCAGCTCACACTGTCCAAATCGCGCTGGCCGTCGCTTAAATACTTGACTGCTTCTTCATATTTTTGCTGTTGGATGAGGGTGGTAGCGGTGCTGAGTATGTGGCGCATATCATGCCGCATAATAGACATGCGATACTGTACATTGCGCACCTGCTCCAGCTCATGCACGGCCGAATGCATACGCATTTCTATGAGTCTATTCTTTTGGGAGAGCTCGTTTTTAGCCAAATATTCTTCTGCAATAAGGGCGAAAAAGATGAGACAGGCAATGCTCACAACAAAGCCTAAAAATTCCACCACGAGGCCATTACCGGAATACAGTAAATTAGTATAAACCGTCGTCGTGTAATCAAAAAGATAATACGTTAAAGGTAGGATGCTAAAAATAGCAACCTCTTTCAAAGGGCGGTTTAAGAGCACTGCTACATAGGGACTCACATAATACGTTATGAAAAGCAGGATCGGTGGTACGAGCGCAATGCGAACTGTGTAGTAGAACCACTGATCTTGAATAAAAAGTACGCCCACAAAGCCCAGCCATTTGGTGAGCTAACAGCAGGAATAGGCAATAGTTACTGCAGTAATGGCACTAAAGCAGGAAACCCTAAAGGCAAAAACTAAAAACAGCACCAAAGGCAAATGAATGTAGAAAGGATAGTAGCGCAGAAAATATTCCAGCCTATTGCTGCTATCAAAATAGTTATAGACAAGCTGCTGCATTATTATCGAAACAATAATGAAAAGACCGATCTTGAACCTGGCCGCCCGTTGCTTGTGGATACCTAAAAAGCTAACACTAAGGGCAATGCCAAAGACCAAGGTCAGAATAAAATGCAGCTTTTCCAGAATCTCTATATTCATCATTGCTCAGCCTCCCCAAATACGATTTTTGAGCATAACATTCCTTAGTTTAATTATATATGTAAATTTCCAACAGTACAATCAGTAAATTTACATTTCGTGCACAAAAAGCTACAATTGGAGCAGATAGTGTTTTCTTTTTTGCTAAAATGACATTAAAGCTTTACTTTAATTAATATTGATAACAAAGAGAGAAACGGATTAATTATACAGGAATTGATACTTATGATGGAAGGATTTGGCAAGTGGAAAAAGCTTACTCAGCTGTGGAAGCAGCTTGATGGTAGTTATACAGTTATGCTAGTACCCCATGATGGGCGCTCGATTAGCAAGCACGACCTGCACACATCCCAGATGAAAACGGCAGTTACCTGCTTTGGGGCGGTGGCACTGGGCACGGCAGGGATAATTATCCTGCTGTCGAGCCTGCTTTACGTGCGCAACAAGGAAGCTAACAAGCTAGCAGAATATAAAGCCATCAAAGCTCAGCAGGAGCAAAAGCTGCAGGAGCTGGCCCAAAATACAGAAGCTGTGCAAAAACAGCTGGCGATGCTGCACAAGATAGAGACCCAGGTGCGGGAGCAAATGAAGAAATCTGGCATGGAGCTGCCCGGTAAAAGTGAGCTAACTGCCAAGAAGGGTGGTAAGGGTGGTCCCAGCAAGAAAAAGATCTCTAATTTAGTGGTTTTGCGATAGTGGCCTAAATAGCACTCTTTGTCCAATATAAAAAGACAAAATAGCCCCCAGCTTCAGGTGAAGTCGGGGGCTTAATTTTGTTTAACGTTTTTATATTTGCAGTGAATTAGAAGCCAGCGGTAATGGTGCCCTTGAAGTGGTCTTCAATAAACTTTTTGTTTTCAGCAGATTGGTAAATCTTCTTCAGCTGAGCGATGCGCGGGTCTTTTTCGTTAGCCTTGGTGGTAACGAAAATGTTCAGGAAGGGGTTATCGTTGCGCTCGATTAAGAGAGAATCCTTGGAGGGGTTCAGCTTAGCAACCAGAGCATAGTTAGCGTTGATAACAGCGATGTCAAGGTCCGGCATAGCTTTAGGAATGGAAGCTGCGTCCAGCTCTTGAATATTGTACTTCTTGTCGTTCTTGGTGATGTCAGCAACGGTGGTGGTTACAGAGTTCTTATCCTTAACCTCGATGAAGCCCTTGTCAGCCAGTACCAAGAGGGCACGAGCGCCGTTGGAGGGGTCGTTGGGGATGCCGATGGTTGCGCCAGCGGGGATATCCTCTACCTTTTTGTATTTAGCAGAATAGATAGCCATGGGGAAGTTTACAGTTTTGAAAACTTCAACCAGTTGGAATTTGGGCTCCTTTTTCAGAGTAGCTGCCAGATAAGGAGCATGCTGCATGCTGTTAGCAAAAAGCTCGCCTTGAGCCAGAGCCACGTTGGGGGAAACGAAATCGGAGAATTCTACAACCTCGATTTTCAGACCGTCCTTTTCAGCCAGCTTCTTTACATTGTCCATGATTTCAGCATGGGGACCAGCAGTTACGCCGATTTTAATCGGAGCCTTGGAGTCAACCTTTTTCTCATCTTTTTTGTCGCCACCGCAGCCTGCAGCCACAACCATCAGGGCCATCAGGGCAACGGTAATTAAAATTTTAACTAATTTACTCATCATAATTCCTCCCGTAATACAGAGTGGGTAAGCTAAATTATATCGCAAGCCGTAAGCGCGCATTTACGGCTGTGCAAGCAGGTTAAAGCTTGTTCTTGTTCAGCTTTTTGGATGCATAATCACCCAAGGATTGCATGGCTTGAACCATGACAATCAAAACAACAACAGTGGCCAGCATAACATCCATTTGGAAGCGTTGGTAGCCATAGCGGATGGCCAAGTCGCCCAGACCGCCACCGCCCAAGGTGCCAGCCATTGCGGAGTAGCCAATCAAGCTGATAATGGCCAAGGTTACGCCTAAAACGATGGAATGCAGGGATTCAGGCAGCAGCACCTTGGTAATAATCTGCATGGGGCTAGCGCCCATAGCCTGTGCTGCTTCGATAATGCCGGGGTTGATTTCCAGCAGGGAAGATTCAATAATACGAGCGATGAAGGGAGCTGCAGAAATGGTCAGCGGCACAATAGCTGCCGTAGTACCAATGGAGGAGCCCACAATCATACGCGTTAAGGGGATGATTGCTACCATCAAAATGATGAATGGAGTGGAGCGGGTAGCGTTAACAATCGCACCCAGAGTACTGTTCACTGCTTGGTTGGGCAGGATGTGCTCCTTGCGGGTAACAGTCAGGATGACGCCTAAGGGAATACCAATCAAAGTAGATAAAGCAGTGGAGGCAAATACCATGTAGCAGGTTTCCCAAAAGGATTTAGTTAAAAGTGCAAGCATATCAGGATTCATAGCCGATTACCTCCGTCTTCAGATTTTGGCTGTGCAGATATTCCAAAGCATTTTTAATGCCATCCTTGTCACCGCTGACCTCGATAATCAGGGTGCCAAAGGGAACATCCTTCAGCTGGTCAATATTGCCATAGAGGATGCTTACATCCACGGCAAAGCGTTTAACCATACCGGAAACAATGGGCTCGCTGGCGCTGTCGCCGATGAAGGAAATGCGCACGATGAGCTTGCTGCCGTCCTTATAGGTATCGGTAAGCTGCATGTTTTTAATCATATCAGGAATTTCGGCGTTGATAACGCTCTTAGTGAATTCCTTAGTAGTGGGATGTTGCGGATTAGTGAAGACATCCACCATGGGGCCTTCCTCGATGATGTCGCCATTTTCGATAACAGCCACACGGTCGCAGATGGTTTTAACAACCTCCATTTGGTGGGTAATGAGCACGATGGTCAGATTGAGCTTTTTATTGATATCCTTAAGCAGCTCCAAAATGGATTTGGTGGTCTGCGGGTCCAGCGCAGAGGTGGCCTCGTCGCAGAGCAGCACCTTGGGGTTGCTGGCAAGCGCGCGGGCAATGCCGACACGTTGTTTTTGACCGCCGGAAAGCTGGCTGGGATAGTAATCAGCACGCTCTTCTAATTGTACAAGCTCCAGCAGGGGGCGCACGCGCTTATCGATTTCGGTCTTGCTCATGCCTTGGATTTCCAAGGGGAAGGCAATGTTTTGATATACGGTGCGGCTGGTGAGCAGGTTGAAATGCTGGAAAATCATGCCGATGCTTTGACGAGCCTTGCGTAGCTGGGCATCACTCATAGCGGTAAGCTCTGCGCCATCCACGAAAACCTTGCCGCCGGTGGGGCGCTCCAGCATATTGATGCAGCGTACCAAGGTGGATTTGCCGGCGCCGGAAAGGCCGATAATACCAAAAATCTCGCCTGCTTTGATGCTCAGATTAGTCTTGTGCAGAGCGTGGATATCGCCAGCCTTACTATAGTAGGTTTTTTCTACATTAACTAGTTCTATCATGCTAATGATCCTTTCTTGTGTAAGCGTCTGCAATAGCAGCTAAGCAGCGCCTACAATTAAAAAATCCTCCACCGGCACGGTGAAGGATACGCTTGCGCTAAAAATCTTCATCTGCCGGATTTCTCCGTTGGAATTGGCACCGTTCACGTAAGTGTGGTTGCCGTAGCTTCATCGGGCCAGTCCCTCGGCTACTCTTGATGAAATCTCTGTGAAGTTAGAGATAATTTTACATCTAGTTGCAGAGATTGTCAATAAAAACATCTATAAAATTCCCAAAATGTGTAAACTTACTGTTCTCCAAGAAAGGAAAGCATCTACTCTTTAAATTATATAAAGTATATCAGAATAGTAGGATATTGTAAAGAGGGGCGCAAAAATATTTTTTCGCAAATTTTGCTTGACTTTCACTAGATAAAGTATTAAAGTATTGCTACAAGTTATTTACAATTAACTGCTTTGCCAGTGATTTATATTGAGGAGGATGAACATGGCTGCTAGTATTCATGACCATTTGACCGACCAATTATTTAAAGTAATCCTGAGCTTGAAGGATCAGGAGCAATGCTATAAATTTTTTGAGGATATATGCACTGTTAGCGAGCTGAAGGCTATGGCTCAGCGCTTAGAGGTAGCGCGGATGCTTGACGAGGGCTGCATTTATGAGACCATTGTGGAAAAAACCGGTGCCAGCACGGCTACTATTTCCCGTGTTAAGCGTTGTTTAGTATATGGCGCTGATGGCTATAATTCTGTGATGGGAGTATTAAAAGAGGAGAAGAAGCAAGATGTTAAATAAGGTTTATCAGGTCCCCTATGGCACCAAGGATATTCTGCCCGGCGAGATGAAAAGCCGCAGGCGTATCGAAAATGCCATTGTGAATGTGTTTGACAAATGGGGCTATGACGAGGTTAAAACCCCTGATTTTGAATATGTGGATACCTTTGGTAACGGCGGCACTAAGGGGGATTTTCGCTTTTTTGACCGCAACAATAATCTGTTGGTGCTGCGCAACGATATGACGGCGCCCATCGCGCGCTTGACGGCCACAAGGCTGGCCGGCGGCGAGAAGATTAAGCGCCTGTGCTATTTGGCGAATCTGTATCGCTACGAAGAGATTCAGGCTGGTCGTCAATGCCAGTTTGAGCAGGCGGGCGTGGAGCTTTTAGGTGCTAACGGCGCTGCTGCCGATGCTGAAATCATCGTGCTGGCAGCCGAAGCACTGCAGGCTGCAGGCGTGGAGCAGTTTGCCATCAGTCTAGGACACGTTGATTTTATCAACGGTCTGGCTGAGGAGGCAGGCTTTGACGAAGCGCAAGTGAAGCAGCTGAAGGCTTGCCTGCGCAGACACGATGCAGTGGGCATGCAGCAGATGGCCGACAGCATGGAAAATATTCGCCCCGAAATCAAGCAGCTTTTTGCAGACTTCCTCTTCCTGCAGGGAGGGATGGAGCTCATTGAGTGCGTGTCGGGTGTAGTGACCAATGCGAAAGCATTGAGTGCGCTAGAAGACTTGCGCCGTATTTACGCTTTAGTAGAAGCTTATGGCGCTGCCGCTTACCTGAGCTTTGATTTGGGACTGTATCGCTCCCTTGATTATTACACTGGCATGCTCTTTGAAGTGTATATGCCGGAGATTGGCTACCCCATTGCTGGCGGTGGTCGCTACGATAAGATGATGCAGGGCTTTGGCCTGGATTGCCCCGCTACGGGCTTCGCCCTCGGTGTGGACAGAGTGGTGCTGGCGCTGGAGCGTGCCGGCAGCTTGAAAAATGTGCGTAGCTGGGATGTTTTAGTGGCCTGGAGCGAGGGCAAGCTGCCCGAAGCGATTGCTAAGGCTACAGCATTGCGCCAGGAGGGGCGCAGCGTGAAGCTGTGCACCGAGGCCATGGACTTGGCCGGGGCAGCCAGCGCTGTGAAGGAATATTGCTGCTCCAGCTTGGTGTATGTATCCTAAAGGAAAGAGAAGGTTAGTAGATAAATGGATGAGTATATTACTATAGCCTTGCCGAAGGGCAAGCTGTTCGATAAATCTGTGCGTCTTTTAGCTAAGGTTGGCTACAGCGCCGACAACGTAACCGAGGATTCTCGCAAGCTGGTCATCAGCAATGAGGAAACCAAGGTGCGCTTCATTATCGCTAAAACCGTGGACGTGCCCACCTATGTGGAATATGGCGCTGCCGATATTGGTATCATCGGCAAGGATGTGCTCTTAGAGCAGGATAAGGACGTGGTGGAGCTCTTGGATTTGGGCTTTGGCCGCTGCCGTTTGATGATGGCAGTGCCGGAGGCCAAGCGCCGGGAAAAGCTCACGGACTACGCTCACTTACGTGTAGCGACGAAATATCCCAACTGCGCCAAGGCGTACTTCAATAAGCTGGGTATTCAAACAGAGATTGTTAAATTAAACGGCTCCATCGAGCTGGGTCCCATCGTGGGCTTAAGCGAGATGATTGTAGATATAGTAGAAACAGGGCGTACCCTGAAGGAAAACAAATTGGCCGAGGTGGATTCTATTTTCACCGCCACCGCTCGCTTGATTGCCAACCGCGCCAGCTTTAAGCTGAAATTTGCGCGCTTGCACAAGCTGGTGGAGGATTTGCGTATTGTTTTAAATGAGGAGGACAAATAAAATGCAGGTTACTGATGCAAGAAAGATGAACGCAGCGGAAATTGCTGCTTTGATGAAGAAAAAAGCCTTTGATGAGGTGGAGCTTTCCCCGCGTATTCAGGCGGGCACCGATGCCATGTTTGGTTGTCACATGACTGCTGCGCAGGTTGTGGAGCAAATTGTGGCCGATGTGCGTGCTGAGGGCGACAAGAAATTATTCTACTACACCAAGCTGATTGATAGAGTGGAGCTCACTCCCGAAAATATTCGCGTTACCGAAGAAGAATTTGCTGAAGCCGAAGCTATTTGTAAGCCCGAGGTTAAGGCTGCGCTGGAGCGTGCTATTGCCAATGTGATGAAATTCCACGAGGAGCAAATGCCCAAAACCTGGCTCACCAACCGTCCCTTCGGCTCCATGCTGGGCCAAAAGGTCACTCCGGTGGATTCCGTGGGCATTTACGTGCCCGGCGGCACCGCTGCCTATCCTTCTTCCGTCATGATGAACGCCTGCCCGGCGAAGGTGGCTGGCGTGCCCCGCATTGTTATGGCCGTGCCTCCCGGAAAGGACGGCAAGGTAAACCCCAATGTTTTGGTAACGGCACGCCTGATTGGCGTAACCGAAATCTATAAAATGGGTGGCGCGCAAGCTATTGCTGCACTGGCCTTTGGCACTGCTACTGTGCCCAAGGTAGAAAAAATCACCGGCCCTGGCAATATCTTTGTAACTCTTGCTAAAAAGGCAGTAATCGGCCATGTGGATATCGATATGCTGGCCGGTCCGAGCGAAATTCTTGTTATCGCTGACGACAGTGCTAATCCCGAATATTTGGCTGCCGACCTGTTGAGTCAGGCTGAGCATGACCCGCTGGCCTGCGCCATCCTCGTAACAGATAGCGAGCGAGTGGCTAGGGAAACTGCGGAGGAAATCGAAATTCAATTGGCTAAGCTGCCGCGCAAGGAGATTGCCGAAACCTCTCTTGCTCAAGCAGGCAAGGTAGTACTGGCCAAGGATATGGATACAGTTATCGAGATGGCCAATATTTCCGCTCCCGAGCACATGGAAATTATGACCAAGGCACCCTTTGAAATTATGCCCTATATCCGTAACGCCGGTGCCATTTTCTTAGGCCAATATTCCCCCGAGCCCTTGGGCGACTACTATGCCGGTCCCAACCATGTGTTGCCCACCGGTGGTACTGCTAAATTCTACTCCGTTTTGAATGTGGAAACCTTCATGAAGAAGACTAGCATTATTTCCTACACCGCGCCTGCGCTCTATGCCGCTGCAGATGATATCATCACCTTGGCTGAGGCAGAGGGCCTGACTGCCCATGCCAACGCTATTCGCAAACGCATTGGCAAGTAAGAAGCGAGGTGCAAGGCAATGAGTGAGTTTTCTGTTCGTAAAAGCATTGAAGCCATGGAGGAATACTCTGTGGAAAGCGTGGCTGCTGACATCATCGTCAACGCCAACGAAAGCAATTATTCCGTGCACGAGGAAATCGCCCAAAGCGTGGCTGCCCGCACGGCACGTTTCCCCTTTAACCGTTATCCGCCCATCAAGTCCGAAAACCTTTGCGAGGTCATCGCTAAGGAGCTGGATGTGGATGCTGACTGTGTAAAAATCGGCAATGGCTCCAGCGAGCTTTTGGAAAAGGCCTGCTATGTGTTTGGCGGCTCCGGCAAAAAGATTGCTGTGCCCTGCCCCTCCTTTTCCATGTACGGTGAATATGCCGATTTGAGTGACAGCATTGCGGTGCGTTATCCCCTGACTAGCGAGGGCTTTGTGGATGCGGACGCAGTCATAGCGTTCTGCGCTAAGGAGCAGCCGTCCCTGTTAATCGTCTGCAACCCCAATAATCCCACGGGCAATTATAACAGCTTGGCTGCGATGGAAAAAATTATTGCCAATGTGGACTGTCCTGTGATTATGGACGAGGCCTATATGGAATTTGCCGATGGCAAGGAGCTGCCGCCCAACGATATGCGTCCCTTAAATAAAATTTGGCTGGTGGCTGGCTCCACGCTGAGCTTACTAGGCAAATACAGCAATTTTATGGTTTTTCGTACCTTCTCTAAGGCTTATGGCTTGGCCGGCATGCGCTGCGGCTATGCCGTGGGCGCTTTAGGCCTGGTGCGCCAGCTGGGTAAGGCGCTGCTGCCCTATCATGTGAACGCTTATACCCTGATGGTTGCCAAAACCATTTACGAAAATAAAGAGCTCTATAAGGAGCGCATCAAGACCATTCGCGCTGAGCGCGATAAAATGGCCTTTTATATGCAAAAGTTGGGCTTTAGAGTGTGGCCGACGGCTACGAATTTTGTGATGCTGCGCGCCGAGGGCGAGCTGGCTGAGCAGCTGGCCAAGGCTTATTACGCCAAATACGGAAAGGATTTGCCAGAGCAGGCTGCTAGCGGCAAAATGATTTTTAAATATTATCTGGAAAACAGCATTTTGGTGCGTGATTTCACTAGTCATCCGGTGCTCACTGGCGCTTTGCGCATTACTGTGGGCTTGCCGGAGGAAAATAAACAAATCTTGGCTAAGCTCACCGAGCTGGTGGTAGCAGTGCAAGGAGGTAAAGCATGAGAAGCGCTTGCTTAGAACGCAAAACCTTAGAAACAGGCGTTAGTGTGGAATGGTGCTTAGATGGCAGCGGCGTGTGTGAAATTAACACCGGCATCGGCTTTTTTGACCATATGCTGACGCTGCTTGCCAAGCACAGCTTTAGCGATTTAAATGTGCAGGCCAGTGGCGATCTTGATGTGGATAGTCACCACACGGTGGAGGACTGCGGCATCGTTTTAGGCCAGGCGCTGAAGGAGGCTATTGGCGATAAGGCCGGCATCCATCGCTATGGCAACTGCTTTTTGCCCATGGATGAAGCATTAGTGCAGGTGTGCCTGGACTTCAGCGGTCGTCCCTTCCTCGTGTTTGACGCCGATATTCCCAAGGTACAGCTGGGCATTTACGATGCGGAGATGACGGAGGAGTTCTTCCGCGCTGTAGCGATGAACGCAGGTCTGACACTGCACATTCGCGTGCTCTATGGCAAGAACACCCACCACATCATTGAAGCGATTTTTAAGGGCTTTGCTAGAGCCTTGGCTGAGGCTGTGGCTATGGATCCGCGTGTGCACGGCGTTATGTCCAGCAAGGGCAGCCTGTAAAAAATTGCCTGAGGGGAGCAAATAGATGAGTAATAAAATTACGATTATAGATTATGGCATGGGTAATTTGTACAGTGTGTGCAATGCCATCGCCGCCGTAGGCGGCGAGCCCGTGGTTACATCCGACAAGGAGGTAATTGCTGCTGCCGAAAAAATAATATTGCCCGGCGTGGGTGCCTTTGGCGACTGCATGGTGAACCTGCACAAAAGTGGCCTCATCCCGGTGATTATGGATGCGTTGCACAGCGGCAAGCCTTTTTTGGGCATTTGCCTTGGTATGCAGGTGCTGTTTGAGGGTAGCGACGAGGCTCCGGGCGTGGCAGGCTTGGGCTTTTTCAAGGGGCAGGTTAAATACTTGACTACGGATTACAAAATTCCGCACATGGGCTGGAATAAGCTGGAGCTGCGCACTCCTTCGCCCTTACTAAAGGATGCAGATGGTCAGTACGTTTATTTCGTGCACAGCTATCACTGCGTGCCCGAGGACAAAAGCATTATTACGGCAAACTCTGACTATGGCATGGAGGTTACAGCTTCCGTGGGCAGGGGCAATGTGCAGGCCTTTCAATTTCATCCGGAAAAATCGAGCCGCGTAGGTGCAGGCCTGCTGCGTGCGTTTAAGGAGTGGCAACCATGATAATTTATCCTGCTATTGATATACGCGGCGGTCGTTGCGTGCGCCTGATCGAGGGGCGCTTTGATGCCGAAACAGTTTTTGCTGATGACCCGGCGGAGATGGCCTTAAAATGGGCTGGCCTGGGCGCAGAATTTTTGCATTTAGTTGATTTGGACGGGGCACTGGCCGGTGAGGGCAAAAATGTGCCCGTCATTGAGCGTATTTTACAAAGCGTTAGCATTCCCGTGCAGCTGGGCGGTGGCATCCGTAATTTGGAGACCATCGAAAAGCTTTTGTCATTGGGCGTAAACCGCTTGATTTTGGGTAGTGCGGCCGTAAAAAATCCGCAGCTGGTCGAAGAGGCCTGCAAAAAATATCCCGGGCATATCGCTGTGGGCATTGATGCTAAAAATGGTGATGTGGCCATCGAGGGCTGGGGCAAGGGCAGCGGTGTTGCGGCTACCGAGTTGGCAAAAAAAATGGCCGCTTACGGCGTAGAAACCATTATTTATACCGATATC